>PSRF01000298.1 GCA_003175865.1 Blastocatellia bacterium | reverse complement strand
GGTCCAAACTTCCGTCAGTTCGATTTGATTTTCAATAAGCGATTCAGGTTCACGGAGCGCACCAGCATGGAGTTCCGCACTGAGATCTTCAATCTCTTCAATCATCCTAACTTCGACATACCAGGTTCGCGTCTGAACCTCGCTCTTCCGACGGTCAGCCTCGCGAATGGCGTGTACACGATAAGTACCAACAATGCCCTTCAACCGGGTCAGGCTTACACGCAGGGTGCTGCTGGTGGTACCTTTGGTTTGTTGCGACAGACTGTAGTTCGAGATGTTGGGTTGGGCACGAGCAGGCAGATTCAGTTTGCTTTGCGCTTCAACTTCTAAAACTAATGTGTCGAGGTCGTCTGCACACAAGGCTGGCGACCTCGATTCAATCGAGTAATCAGTAACTTGAATAGGGTTCCTTCTTTATGTCCCTGAGCGAAATGTTGGTTTCCGATGAGACAGGCCACCCGACTCTTAGCGAAGACACATTCGACAATGGCTACCTTCGCGTTGAACACAGAAACTACTACGCGGCTTGTGGTGGTAAGCCGCTGAAACTGCCACGCACCGAATTCCTTATCTTTTCGCGTTTGGTCCGAACGCCCGATCGGATTGTTCCCGCGCAGGAACTCTGGGCTGCGGTCTGGAATTCCAACAAGCCACTCAATACCGAAAGCCTTCATGTTTACATTTACCGACTTCGGTCGAAGCTTGCGGAGTTCAACTTACAGATTGAGACCATGGTGAATGTTGGCTACAGGCTGGTGCTCTCCGCAGAAAGGTGAATGGTTGTAGTTAACTGAGACTTCAGGTGAAGTTCAGGTCGATGTAACAACCCTTCCCTACAGTAACAGGTTATTCAGCTTGTCGAATTGTGGTATGCGGGAGAGGAGACTCAATGTCTGTCTATCGACGATCCATTCAAGTGGCCGCACTTATTACGGCTTTAGCACTGCTTTTTGCGTTTTCTGCCTGTAGCCCGAAAACCCAGAACGTAGCCCTGGTCGGCGCCGGGGCAACATTTCCGAATCCCATTTACCAGAAGTGGGTAAGTGATTATCAGAAATTGCATCCAGACGTAAAGATTGATTACCAGTCGATCGGCTCGGGCGGTGGAATTAAGCAGATAAAAGAGCAGACAGTCGACTTCGGTGCGTCCGACGCTCCGATGAAGGACGAAGACTTGAAATCTGCACCCGCCGAGTTATTGCACATACCAACCGTTCTCGGAGCGGTTGTAGTCACGTACAACCTTAGTGGAGTTAATCAGCCACTCCGTTTCTCTCCGGACGTAATAGCCGACATCTTTCTTGGCAAGATAAAGAAATGGAACGATCCCAAGATTGTTGCCGACAACCCGGGTGTGACTTTGCCGGCAGCAGACATAACTGTTGTGCATCGTTCCGAGAGCAGCGGTACTTCTGCTGTATTCACAGATTACCTTTCAAAAGTCAGCCCTGAATGGAAGGAGAAAGTTGGTAGTGGTGTTCAGCCAAGCTGGCCCGTCGGACTCGGTGGCAAAGGTAATGAAGGCGTAACTGGTCAAGTCAAGAGCACGCCAAACACCATTGCTTATGTTGAGCTGGCGTATGCAGTCAACAACAAACTCCCGGTTGGTTTGATTAAGAACCAGGCGGGCGCGTTCATTGCTCCGTCTCTTGAATCTGTGACCGCTGCAGCCGCAGAGTCAATAGCGACGACACCAGAGGACCTCAGAGTTTCTATTACTAATGCCGCAGGTAAAGACGCGTATCCGATTTCCAGCTACACCTACATCTTGGTCTATAAGCAACAGAAGGATCCCTCGAAGGGCAAAGCACTCGTTGATTTTGTATGGTGGGGCATTCACGACGGCCAGGCAGTTACGAAGGATCCCACATATCCTTATGCCCCTTTGCCTCAAGAGATCGTGAAACGCGCCGAGAACAAGCTGAACTCCGTCACATCGGGCGGCAAACCAATACACAGTTAATTTAATGAGTGTTGCGCGAACCGACGAAAGCTTAGTGGTTGCCGGAAAATGGGCGAGCTGGCGTCACACTCTATCACCGACTGGCAATCTCGGAGATGCGATTTTTCGCCTGTTGATGTTGCTCGTCGCATTGTTTGTGGTTGCTCTTGTGATTGCGATGGTGTTCGCGTTATCGACGGATTCCATGCTAGCGATTCGGCGGTTTGGCTTCAGGTTTTTGACAAGTACAAATTGGAATCCCATCAAGGGCGAATTTGGTGCCTTGCCGTTCATTTATGGCACCGTGATGTCATCCCTGATCGCGCTGGTGATTAGTGTTCCACTGTCTCTTGGCATCGCGGTTTTTTTAGTAGAGCAGGCGCCCCCCTTCATAGCTCGGCCAATCGGTTTTCTTGTTGAGCTGCTCGCTGCAATACCGTCCGTCGTCTACGGTTTGTGGGGAATTTTTGTGCTTGCACCATTTCTTCGTGTTTACGTTGAACCAGTGCTTGCTCGCCTCTTTGGCTGGACTCCGTTGTTCACTGGTCCAATCACGGGAATTGGACTCTTCACCGGCGGAATTATTCTCGCAATCATGGTGACGCCGATAATCTCGGCTGTTGTCCGTGATGTGCTGGCTGCAGTTCCAAGTACACAGCGCGAAGCCGCATTGGCACTAGGTGCAACTAAGTGGGAAACCATCCGCGTGGTACTCGTCAACGGCGCACCTGGAATTGCCGGCGCAGTGATTCTGGGGTTGGGGCGAGCTCTGGGTGAAACAATGGCTGTGACGATGTTGATAGGAAATCGGCCGGAGGTCAGCCTGTCGCTTTTCGCTCCGTCCTACACGATAGCATCAGCGATCGCTAACGAGTTCACCGAAGCAACAGGAGATTTGTACCTGAGCGCGTTGGTTGAACTCGGCCTGATCTTGTTTCTAGTCACTTTCATAGTAAACGGTTTTGCACGCTTTTTGGTTTGGAACGTTACGAGAAGAACAGGTGGAGTAGGCAGAGCAGCGTGATTGCACAACTCGGCAAAGCTGATCGTAGACGAAGAGTTGTCAGCTCCATGATGACAACCCTTACTGCGCTCTGTACGTTTGCTGCTGTCGGCATTCTGTTGTTGATTCTGGCGTACATCTCCTGGCGCGGCGTAGGTTCGCTAAGCTTTCGCTTTTTGATCGATAGTCCTCGCCCTGTTGGTGAAGGCGGAGGTATTGGCAATGCTATCCTCGGTTCCCTGGTGTTGCTCGCCCTTGCTTCCGCCTTGGGTCTGCCGATAGGGATTGGAGTAGGAGTCTATCTATCGGAGATTGGAAGTGGACGACTTGCGGCTGGAGTCAGGTTCATAACTGACACGCTGACCGGCATTCCCTCGATTGTTACCGGTGTTTTCGTCTATGCCATTGTTGTGTTGCCAATGAAGCATTTCTCAGCGTTGTCTGGCGGAATTGCGCTCGCGCTCGTGATGATTCCAATCGTTGCCCGTACCACCGAAGAGATGCTGAACCTTGTGCCTCACAGTTTGCGTGAAGGCGCGTTGGCGTTGGGTGCACCGCAATGGCGAGTAACGCTTGGAGTGGTACTGCCCGCTGCCGCGTCGGGCATCGCGACCGGAGCAATGCTCGCGATCGCTCGTGTGTCTGGTGAAACGGCGCCCTTGTTGTTCACCGCATTTGGTAGCCGTTTCTTTAGTTATTACCTTGATCAGCCGATCGCTTCATTAACGGTACTGATCTACAACTATGCGATTTCGCCATACGATGAGTGGCATGCCCAAGCGTGGGCTGCAACTCTCGTGTTAGTGACTTTGATTCTGGGAATCAATATTGTCGTACGTATTTTAACCAGAAGAAGGTTTTAAATTAGACTCTAGGCCGATTGAGACATGTTGGCTTCGATGCAAACTGCAACACCGAAAATTGAAGTGCCGCAAAGAAAGAGCGAAGCCCCGACGACTGAAGATCAACGTCGCGAAGCCAAGGTCGCTGTGCGAGACCTCGACTTCTTCTACGGCAAGTCGCAGGCACTTCACGGGATTTCGCTTGAGATACCAGAGCGAATTGTAATGGCGTTTATCGGACCATCAGGCTGCGGCAAGTCGACGTTCCTGCGGACCTTGAACCGTATGAACGATGTAATTCCTAACACTCGTGCCCAGGGTGAGGTTTTGATTGATGGTCATGACATTTATATCGCCGGGACGGATGTGGTTGAATTGCGCAGGCGAGTCGGAATGGTATTTCAAAAATCGAACCCTTTCCCGAAGTCTATTTTCGAAAATGTAGCCTATGGACTGCGCATAAATCGGGTGACGAAATCGAGTAGTGAATTGTCTGGTCGGGTTGAGCAAGCGTTGAAAGATGCCGCCTTGTGGGAAGAAGTCAAAGATCGGCTAAAGTCGTCGGCGTTAAGTCTTTCGGGTGGTCAGCAGCAGCGACTTTGTATTGCACGAGCCCTCGCGATTCGTCCTGAGGTACTATTGATGGATGAGCCGGCTTCGGCATTGGATCCTATTGCGACATCGAAAATCGAGGAGCTGATCTTTGATCTCAAGAAGCACTACACGATTGTCATCGTCACGCACAACATGCAGCAGGCTGCGCGCGTTTCGGATCAGACTGCGTTCTTTCTCTTAGGTAAGTTGATCGAAGTGAATACAACAGAGAAGATGTTCACCGCACCGAACGAGAGATTGACTGAGGATTACATCACTGGAAGGTTTGGATAAGATTTTTGATTTGCGATTTTTGATTTTTGATTGGAACGCCGCAATCGAATTTAGAGCAATGTTGGACTTGCTTTGGAGTGCAAGATATTGAGATCACAATCAAACAAAAATCAAAAACAAAAAACCGAAAATTAGCTTTATGGATAAACACCGTCATCTTGACGACGAATTGAGTTTACTGCGCGATCGAGTGTTGTTGCTCGGGGGAGAAACTGAGCGCGCTCTGGAGCGAGCAATGTTCGCGCTGACTGAGCGTGATACGGCTGTGGCGAACGAAGTCCTCGATAACGACGACCGCGTTGATCTTCTGGAAGTCGAAATTGACCGTCAGTGCATTGACATTATCGCTTTGCGCCAACCGGCAGCTCGCGATTTACGGTTTGTCATCTCAGTCGCGAAGATGGCGCCGGTACTCGAACGTATTGCTGATCACGCATGCAACATTGCCCGTGCAGCGATCGATCTAAACAACGAGCCCGAAGTAAAACCTGTCCATGATCTTTCGCCAATGGCCGCTCACGCCTTGTCGATGTTACGTGCCGCGCTTGATGCCTTTACCTCCGGCGATGCCGAATTGGCGCGGGAAGTGATTAAAAGCGATTCCGAGATTAACAACCTGTACAACCACATCTTCCATCGATTGATTGAACTGATGGTGACCGAGCCTTCGACTGCAAGCCGGGATGCCCGACTACTATTTGTCGCGAAGCATCTCGAACGCATTGGCGACTACGTCACCGACATTTGCGAGTTGACGGTCTACATGACGGAAGCCGCTTTCATCAAGCACTATCATCAACGCAGCAACTGAGCCATGGCACGCCCCGTATTGATCATCGAAGACGACGCCGATATTTCCGAGAGCTTGAGGTACAACTTTGAGCGCGAAGGACTGAACGCCGTAGTTGCAGCAACCGGTGAGGCTGGTCTAACTGCCGCATTGAATGAGCGCGAGCCACCGCGCCTGATCATCCTGGATTTGATGTTGCCCGGGATGAGTGGAACCGAACTGTGCCGTCGTTTGCGGCGCGAACCGCTGACTCGCCGCACACCGATCATCATGCTTACAGCAAAAGCATCGGAATCAGATCGCGTGGCAGGATTGGATCTTGGCGCTGACGACTACATAACGAAACCCTTTTCAGTGCGCGAGCTCCTGGCGCGTGTCCGTGCGGTGATGCGTCGAGCCGATGAAACAATGGGCAAAACCTACGAAGACGATCACCTTTTGATCGACTTCGACGATATTCGCGTCGTTTGCGAAGGCTCGAAAGTTAAACTGACGAATAAGGAGTTCAGCCTGCTTTCCGTTTTGGCCAAGAGTCCTGATCGCGTTGTGACACGACAGCAATTGCTTGACAGCGTTTGGGGTTATAGCTACTACGGAGATGCACGCACACTGGATGTTCACATTCGGCGCTTACGTCAAAAGCTTGATAAGTGCGGTGACTGCATTGAAACCGTGGTCGGAGTTGGCTATCGTTTTGTCGGCTGCACAAAACAACAGGCAGTGGGCGGCAATGGCTAAACGGTGAACTGCGGTGTCTAAGCGTCAAACCTTCCTAATAGGCGCACTCCTCCTGGTTTCGGCTCTTCTTTTTCTTCCGTCACAAAAACTCCGCACGGTCTCGGCCCTTGTGGTCTTCTTTTCACTTGCCACCATTTTTGTCATCAAGTTGTTTCGGCGTGACGCCGCTGCTTCCACCGAGGAACAGCTGGAGAACGAAACTGCGGCAAACAATGAAACATTCACCCGGGGGGCTCTTTTTGAAGCAACAATCGGTGGCATGCGCGAGGGGCTGCTCGTCGTTGACCGCGATATGCGCGTGATGGCTGCGAATCCTGCCGTTTACAAATTGTTCAATGCACCTACTGGCAAACTAGAATCGCAACGATTAACTGAACTCACGCGCAACCCGGCCATCTATAGCGCCTTTCTCGATGGTTTGAAGGGCGTTCAGCGAAGCGGTGTGAAGGTTGAAACTCGGGGAGCTGAGCGTCAGATATTCGATCTGAACGTAGTTCCGCTTGGTTCATCAAATGGTTCTGGCCCTGACGGCGCGCTCGGAGTTTTCTTTGACGTCACGCGAACAGAACGACTCGAAATTGTGAGACAGGAGTTTTTGTCGAATGTTTCGCACGAACTGCGTACGCCATTGACTGCCATTCTCGCTTTTGTGGAGACACTGGAGAACGGTGCATTGGAAGATCGTGAGAGCAGCCAACGATTTCTGGCAATTATTCGAAAGAACGCATCGCGAATGCACGGTCTGATCGATGACATTCTTGAACTGACTGCGATCGAGGGCGGTAATGTCCAACTTCGCGCAGGATCAGTTGAGCTTCGCCCACTGGTGGATGAGGTAATTGCAGACCTTGGTACGAAATCAGCGGCTGGTGGAATTTCAGTTATCAATAACGTTCCAGCAGGTGTGACGGTTCACGCGGACGCACGTCGCCTTGTTCAGATGTTGACCAACCTGATCGATAACGGGATTAAGTTTGGTCGGGAGCATGGTCGTGTGGAGATCAAATTTGCCTCGACGGATCGTGACGACATTACCGTCGAAGACAATGGCGAGGGGATTCCCGCGCAACATCTGGAAAGGCTCTTCGAACGCTTCTATCGAGTTGATCGCGCCCGATCACGCGACATGGGCGGAACAGGGCTTGGCTTAGCTATTGTCAAACATCTGGCACTCCTTCACGGAGGCGAGGTGACAGTCCAGTCAGAACTCGGGAAGGGGACCAGATTTACAATCCACCTGCCCAGGGTTGTGCCAACGGCGCTCCAGAGCACCTGACCCTCGCTTTTTAGAACGATTTCAGGGGAATTCGGCCCAAAATCGCGTCTTTCCAAGTACACGAAAAGGGTTGTTGTCAGCGTTTAACGTGTTTGCCATAATGCTCCAGAGGTCGATAACCTTCTCGATTCCCCGACAGCCCTAAACAACTCCTCATAGCGCAAACCGAGGCTAAGGTTCCTGTGTTGACTGCGTAACTGCAGGCACAGATTGTTGGCGCTAAACCCGCTTAATTTGATTAACCGGCGAGTAACTGTCGGGGGAGTAAGATATATGCAACGTCGAGCAGTGCGCGCGTTTTCAGGCTTCGCTCGTCAACTGTTTAGTGCGGCTTTCCGCGTGGTGGTCACGAGTATTGTCTTCACCACGTGTGTTGTAATTGTTCTGCGGTCAATGGGTGTTCCGATGCCTAGCGCTCACGAACTTTTAAGACAAGTAGAAGGTTTGTCCAAGATCGCGAAGATAGTTTCATAAAAGAATAAAGAACCCGGAGCGGTACCGACGGGAAGGCACTTACACTCATCCGCTAGTAGGAGTTGC
>PSRF01000409.1 GCA_003175865.1 Blastocatellia bacterium | reverse complement strand
GTGACACTCGAGAACGGGCAAAAGGTAGAACTGGGGTTGAAGCCCCCAGCCGCCGAATACGAGGTGTTAAAGGAAGAATGGCAGCGGCAATTGAATAGTGGCGCAATACCAATTGAAGAGGCAATGAAGAAGGTAACGGAGACCCTTCCCACCAGGAGTAAAGAGGGATCGACGAATTTGGTGGACTACGCTGTCCAAGTTCCAACAGCCGCTAGTTCAGGACGTGAGACGGAGAAGAGGGTGCAGTAAGCAGAAAGCAGTAGGCAACAGGCAGAAAGCAGTGGGCAGTATGCAAGATCTTAAGTTTTCACAATTTCGAATAACCTCAATCCTTCGTGTGGTGGTACAGAGTCGTCTGCTTACTGCCTACTGCTTACTGCCAACTGCTTTCTGCCTCCTGCTTTTCAGCTACTCCGCGAAAGCACAACTGCGACAACCAGGGCCCTCGTCACCTTTGTATGGTGCACGTCCGGAATCAGGAAGGACCTCCAACGGGCTACCTATCGCACTGCGCGACGTCAAGATCGAACAGAAACTCGACCAACAGTTACCGCTTGACGTTGTCTTCAAAGATGAAAATGGCCAGGCGGTAAAACTGGGTCAATACTTCGGAGCCAAACCAGTTGTTCTGTCGCTTGTCTACTACGACTGCCCAATGCTGTGTACGCAAGTTCTGAATGGAATGATCACGTCGTTTCGTGTTCTGCCGTTCCAGATTGGAAAGGAGTACGAGGTAGTCACGATAAGTTTCGATCCGCGTGAGACCCCAACGCTCGCTGCGAACAAGAAGAAGGTCTACGTCGGTTACTTGCCGGAAAAGCTTCAAGCAGGCGCCAACGAAGGATGGCATTTTCTGACAGGAGATCCGGATAGCATTCGTGCCATCACCGATGCTGTCGGGTTTCGTTATCACTACGACGAGGCGACAAAACAGTTTGCTCACGCGAGCGCAATCATGGTGGCAACACCAAAAGGAAGACTGTCGCGTTACTTCTACGGGATTGAATACGCGCCTCGTGATCTTCGACTGGGTTTGATCGAATCAGCAGAAAACAAGATTGGCTCCCCAGTCGATCAACTGTTGCTGTACTGCTATCACTACGACCCAAGCACAGGGAAGTACGGTGCGTGGGTAATGAATATCGTGCGTATTGGCGGAGTACTAACCATCATCGCAATTGCACTTATGTTTGTCTTGCTGCGTCGCCGTCCGGCCGAGTTGAAATTGAAGACCGGAGGCGTGGTTTAGGTTTATGCAATCTTGGATTCCGTTAGTTCCGGAGAGTGCCTCGACCGTGTCGTCGAAAGTCGACGCGATCTATTTTTACCTCTCCGGCGTCACCCTGTTCTTCACACTGTTGATTTCCGCGATTCTCGTTTTCTTTGTTGTTCGTTATCGCCGCCGGTCACCCTACGAAATACCACGACCGATTGCCGGCTCACACAAACTCGAAACGCTCTGGACGATCATTCCTTTTGTCATCGCAATGACGATCTTCGGATGGAGTGCGCGCGTTTATTTTGAGCAATACAGACCGCCACAAAACGCCATGGAGGTTTACGTCGTCGGCAAGCAATGGATGTGGAAGATTCAGCACTCGACCGGCCAGCGCGAGATAAACGAATTGCACGTGCCGGTTGGTCGGAAGATCAAATTGATCATGACTACGGAAGACGTGATTCACGACTTTTTCGTTCCAGCGTTTCGCATGAAGGCCGACGTCGTTCCAGGCAAGTACACCACTGAATGGTTTGAAGCGACCAAGACAGGTACGTATCACCTCTTCTGCGCCGAATATTGCGGTATGAATCATTCCGGAATGATTGGCCAGGTAATTGTGATGGAGCCGCGCGAGTTTGATAACTGGCTAACAGGAAACCTCAGCAATACAACGCCGGCAGTCGCGGGTCAGCAATTGTTCCAGTCGTTGGGTTGTGTATCGTGCCACGGTGCGAATGGAGAAGGTGGACGTGGTCCAACGCTGGCGGGTTTGTATGGCAAACAAACAAGACTCGCGGGCGGAGAGACCGTAGTTGCAGATGAATCGTACTTGCGGGAATCGATACTGAATCCTCAGGCGAAATTGGTTGAAGGTTTTGGCCCAATTATGCCCACATTCCAGGGCCAAGTGAGCGAAGACCAGGTGATGCAGTTATTAGCATTCATCAAGTCTTTACAGGTAACGAATCCTCAACAATCAGCACCAGCGGCGAGTCCTACGTCGACCAGAGCTACGACGCAGGCGACGCCGCGGCCGAATCCTAAGTAGTTTCCGTGAAAGCGTGACTGATCACGGTTGAGTGAAGTTTATGAGAGCAATAGAAGCATTCGAGCCACCACCACCATCGAAGGTTAACTACATCAACGCCCAATACGGGTTGAAGTCGTGGTTGTTGACTAAAGATCATAAGCGCATCGCGCTGCTGTATCTCGGTTCAATTACGTTCTTCTTCTTTATCGGCGGACTGTATGCGTTGATGATCCGGCTTGAACTCCTGACTCCGCAGGGAGACTTACTGCAGTCGACCACATACAACAAGGTTTTCACGCAGCACGGGATCATAATGATCTTCTTCTTCCTGATTCCGTCGATACCCGCGACGCTGGGAAACTTTCTCGTACCGATGATGATTGGCGCGAAGGACCTTGCGTTCCCAAGGGTCAATCTGCTCAGTTGGTACATCTATATGCTCGGCGGCGTGATCACGATTTACGCATTGCTCGCCGGCGGCGTTGACACAGGTTGGACCTTCTACACGCCATTCAGTACGACGTTTTCAAACTCCTACGTGGTCGCAACGGGATTGGGAATATTCGTCAACGGTTTCTCTTCCATTCTCACAGGTCTGAATTTCATAGTTACCATTCACACTATGCGCGCGCCAGGTATGACCTGGTTTCGCTTGCCATTATTCATATGGTCACACTACGCAACGAGCCTGATCATGATCCTGGGCACGCCAGTAGTAGCAATCACCATCTTGCTGTTGGCATTTGAACGAGTCGCACGCGTAGGAATATTCGACCCCGCTTTGGGCGGCGATCCAATTCTCTTTCAACATTTGTTTTGGTTTTACTCACACCCTGCTGTTTACATCATGGTCTTGCCGTCAATGGGTGTGGTCAGTGAACTGATTGCAAACTTCTCGCGCAAGAACATCTTTGGTTACAAGTTCGTCGCGTTCTCCAGTCTTGCCATCGCGGTCTTTGGTTTTCTCGTTTGGGGACATCATCTGTTCGTGACCAGTCAATCCGTCTACGCTGGTATGATCTTTTCGTTCCTCAGTTTCGCCGTTGCGATTCCATCCGCGATTAAGGTGTTCAACTGGACTGCCACACTTTTCAAATCGTCAATTTCGTACGATACCCCAATGCTTTATGCATTGGGGTTCATCGGACTGTTTACGATCGGCGGCATGACTGGATTGTTTCTGGCCTCGCTCGCAACTGACGTCCATTTGAGTGATACATACTTCGTCGTCGCCCACTTCCACTACATCATGGTTGGTGGTGCGTTGATGGGATATCTGGGTGGGCTGCATTACTGGTGGCCAAAAATCTCCGGCCGCATGTACCCGGAGGGTTGGGGTCGATTCGCGGCGTTGGTGATTTTCGTTGGATTCAACCTGACATTTCTTCCTCAGTTTGTTGCCGGTTACCTCGGAATGCCGCGGCGGTACCACGCATATCCGCCGGAGTTTCAGGTATTCAACGTGTTGTCGACTGCGGGCGCCTCAATCCTTGGCTTCGGAATGTTAATACCCGCAATTTACCTGGTGTGGTCCATGCGGTATGGCAAACATGCTGAGGCAAACCCATGGCACTTGCCCGGTCTTGAATGGCGCACCCAGTCGCCACCACCAACTGAAAACTTTGAACATACACCAATCGTTGATTGGGAAGCTTACGAGTTTGCACCACCTGAAGAGATGGAGGTTGTTGGCAGATTTCGTCGAGAATTGGAAACAGCATAGTGTCCGATAAGCTTTAGCTTGTCGTTGATCTGAGCCTTCGAGGCGCAACCGATAGAAACTTTGACCTTTGAGATCCCTAGAGATAATCAACAAGCTAAAGCTTATCGAACACAGGAGAGCCTTTTGATCGAGAGTCCTGCTGCCACTGAACACATTCAAGCGCATCCAGCCCTGCAGCACCATTTCGAAAACATGGAGCAGCAGCGTGAGGCTGGAACGCTCGGCATGTGGGTGTTTCTGGTGACGGAGATCATGTTCTTCGGCGGGATGTTTCTCGCCTACACCTTGTACCGCTCGAAATTTCCAGCAGACTTCGCTTCAGCGAGCAACCACCTCGATATCACTCTTGGCGCTGTCAACACCGGCGTACTCATTCTCAGCAGCTTTACGATGGCGACGGCTGTTTGGAGCACGCAGGTCGGCAAACGACAGACACAGATTCTTTGTTTGGTCCTGACTTTGTTACTGGGACTAACGTTCCTTGGAATTAAGGCAGTTGAGTACTACGACAAGTACGAAGACGCGCTGGTTCCAGGCCAACTTATTCCGGGACGTCCTTTTGGACCGGAAGTCGCGCAGGAAGGCGACCATGACCGGCACAAGTTACACTTGTTGCCGGGTGCGACTGTAGAACATGTACAGATGTTCTACTGGATCTATTTCGCAATGACTGGAATGCACGCATTGCACATGGTTATCGGAGCGGGACTCATAACGTTTCTGATCATTTTCTCGGTCAAAGGACGTTACGATCCTGAGTATCACAGTCCAGTGGAAGTGATTGGCTTGTACTGGCACTTCGTCGATATTATTTGGATATTTCTGTTTCCGCTGTTGTATCTATTGGGCAGGCACTTCGAACATTAGAGCGAGCAATGAGCGAACACATAGTTCCAGTTAAAGTCTATATTACGATTTTCTTGGTCCTGTTGGCGGGCACCTTGTTGACTGTTCTCGCCGCCTTCCACGATTTCACATACCACCTCGGGAGTCGCACGTTCGCTCTCAACACACCGATAGCGTTGGCTATTGCTGTTACGAAAGCCACCTTCGTCGTGCTTTATTTCATGCACGTACGCTACAGCACACGTCTTGTGTGGGTGATCGTCACGTCAGCACTGTTCTGGTTGGTAATCCTGTTTGCGCTGACGTTTGCAGATTACTGGACTCGCGGTTGGTTTTCGATCGGCTGGTAAGAGTTAGTCTTCGCCTTTAATCAGGTTCGTCTCCCGTACCTCAATCAACTTTTTACACGCCGGACAATTTAGCCTGATGGTGGCGTCTGACGTCTTGATTGGTGCTCCACAGAAAGGACACTCACCAGTGATCTCGTTGTGATGGAAGAGGTCACGCATCATGATGACGGGTAAAACGAGCCCTGCTATGAGGAGCGGAATGCCGAAAACTAACCCGATGGTCTCGCCCTGGCCGAGCGTCAAAGTGATAACTAAGCCAGCAATGAAAAGGATCAATCCCACTGCGATACTAAACGAGAAACTATAAGCACTATCGAATGTTCGACCTGATTTCGCCACATCGGTTCTGTTTGGGTCCACTGCAACCTCCTTTTCGGGCTTTAGTTTTTATAGGATAAGAACAGGGATGTACTGCACTTTTAACTCCACGGTATGTCGATTGTCAA
>PSRF01000012.1 GCA_003175865.1 Blastocatellia bacterium | reverse complement strand
GTGACCGGCGACCGCCCTCTCATCCGATCCTTTAGAAAATCGTCGAAGCGTTTGCCCGCACGTGGTTCCGTGAAATATTCCTGACGAACCGCAACTATGTCCACAGGAAAGAGATTAACGGTGATATCGAGCGAGGGTGACCCTGAATCTTCAATTTGTTTGAGCACGATCTGAAGATGTGTAGCGCCATACTGTGAAGATGCATCGCTGGTACCGGCCGGAAAGCGTTTGTATATGATCCAGCCTGCGCCCACGATTGCAAACACCAGCGCTATCCGCAAGACAAGGATCGAAAGACTTCTAAAAACTGTCGCTTGCACGTTTCTTCAACTATGTCCGATAAGTATGTCCGATCAGCTCTATGTCCGATAAGCTTTAGCTTGTCGTTAACTTGAGCAAAATCTCAAGTTGAGTGTCAATTAAGCTGCCGACAAACTAAAGCTTATCGGACATTAGCTTATCGCACATTCTTATTTTCTCAACTGTCTGACGTACGTCACGAGGTCATCCGCTTCTTGATCAGTAATCTTCTTGCTGAACGCCGGCATGTTACCGCGAACATTTCTACCGTTCATTATTGAGTTATAGATGCGCTCATCGGTGACATCGTCCTGCCATTTCGGATCAGCAATGTCGCGAGCGTGATTAAACTTCGCTTTCCTGGTTTTAGCGCGGCCGTCTGTGCCGTGACATTCAACGCAATACTTATTGTAGACCTGGACAGGTGTACGTTTCGTTGCTGGACTACCGCTTGCGAACACTACGAGTAAGAGGCACGTTAAAATTGTCGTGAACAAGAGGAACGGCGAGCATCTTCTCATTCGGTGTTGGTGCTCCATCGGTTCTTCAATTAATTATCTCGACCATGATAGCGTAGCTAATTTGGGGATTACCAACAGAATTGCCGAAGACGTATACCTCGCGACCACTCGATTAGAGTGGATGCAGAGCCGTGGCGATCGGATGTCAGGGTCAACGATGAATAACCATGAGTGTCAAAACAACTGCGTTGAACTTGGCATGCGGTCGTTACCTCTCTCGGTTCTCTAATCGAATTAAAACCTGCACGTGACTCTTCTCCCAGCCTACCTTTCACCGCCTATTTGTATCTAACGGTTGAAACGTTTGTGAATGCGAAGTAAGCTCACGCTGTAAATTTTCTCCAAACTTTAATCAAGGACAACTTCATTGGCTGAAATCGAAAACGACAAGCTTCGCGAAGAGTGTGGTGTCTTTGGCATCTATGGTCATCCCGAAGCCGCGCGCCTGACGTATCTCGGCTTGTACGCGCTTCAACACCGCGGCCAGGAATCGTGTGGCATTGTCGCTTCCGATGGCGCCGAGCTGCGACTCGAGCGCGCGATGGGACACGTTTCGGAGGCGTTCAATCAGTCGCATCTCGATCGCCTGCGTGGTTCAAATGCGATTGGCCACGTACGTTATTCAACAGCCGGAGAAGTCTCAATTGCTGAGGCTCAGCCATTTCTCGTCACTTGCCAGCACGGACAAATAGCTGTTTGTCATAACGGCAACCTTCCTTTTGCGCGCGAAGAACGAACGCGGTTGGAACGCGAAGGCGCAATATTCTCGTCTACGTCTGACACAGAAGTTGTCCTGCACGGTGTTGCTCGTTCACAGCTGCCAGTGCGCGAAGCAATCCCGCAAGTGTTGTGCGAGACTGAGGGAGCGTTCTCGATGCTATTCCTGACACCGAATGAACTGATCGCGATTCGTGACAGTCGGGGTTTTCGACCGCTGGCGTTAGGCCGGCTCGGTGACTCGTGGGTTATTGCTTCGGAGACATGCGCCTTTGACCTGATTGATGCGCAATACATTCGCGATGTTGAGCCCGGCGAAATGATCGTCATTGATGAAACAGGATTGCGCTCATCTCATCCGCTTCCAGAACAGAAACATTCGATGTGTTTGTTTGAACACGTCTACTTCGCTCGCCCTGACTCATTGATTTTTGGTCGCTCGATCAATCAATCGCGACACAAGATGGGACGACAACTCGCAGTCGAACAACCGGCCGACGCAGATCTCGTTGTACCAGTTCCTGATTCTGGTGTCGCAGCGGCAATCGGTTATGCGGCGGAAAGCGGACTAAGTTTTCGGTTCGGACTGGTTCGCAATCACTATGTTGGTCGCACCTTCATCGAGCCGCGTCAATCGATCCGGTCGTTTGGCGTACGCATCAAGTTGAATCCGGTGCGTGATCTGATTGCGGGACGTCGCGTGGTCTTGATCGACGATTCTATCGTTCGCGGCACGACGTCCAAGAAGATCGTTCGGATGGTGCGTGAAGCAGGTGCCAGCGAGGTTCATGTGCGTATCAGTTGTCCACCGACGATTAGTCCTTGTTACTACGGTGTCGACACGCCTAGCAAAACAGAATTGATCGCGGCAAACATGACAGTGGAAGAAATCAGAAAGTTTATCGAAGCTGATTCACTCGGATATTTATCACTTGAGGGAATGATCCAGGCGACGGGAATGAGTCCAAACGCTTCTTGTGTTGCTTGTTGGAATGGCCAGTATCCGACGCGGATCACCAGGGAAGCGGAAACAATGTGGGAGCGCGATCACGAATCAGTAGCTGCAGAAGGATGAACATCCGTTGATGTTTCTAACCGGCAAACGATCAATGATGCTTGTTGTGATGTTTGTCGTGATGTGTGACGTAGTAGTTGCGCAACGAAAGGCTCGCGAAATAGCCGTCGAAGTTTTTGAGGTCGCTGGATTTCCACTGAACGTGCAACAAGCGGTGTTGGTTAAGGCCGAGCAGGGTTACTTATTTCGTTGCCAGCTCTCGAACAGTTCAGACAGTGAAATGATCGGGCTACGTTATTCACTTGCGCTAGAGCAGCCATCTGAAACTCCGCGCTATGTCTTTAATCGGTCGGAAGCTTTTCAGCTCAAGCCTTACGAAACAAAAAAGATTACCTTTCAATCGCCATTAAGGATCATCCCTAAACAAGGCCAGCGCATCGTTTTTATGTTGGAACAGGCCGTTAGCAATGATTCAATCTGGGAAGTTGCAAAGGCGAAGGAGGCATTCGCCGCATACTTGAATGGTGACTATTCTGTTACACCTACCGTAATCCGCGTTGCAAACCAGGTTGACGCGCCGATACCGACGCGGATCATCTACCAGAGATAAGTTAAATATGGGTCGAGCAACTCGAGGATGCGGCTGCGCCATTGCTGTTCTTTTCGTTGTCATTGGCGCCGCTGGTTTCGTCGGTTATCGATACGTGTTGCCGTGGTGGCGAACCAAACCGCCGCCAGCTTCTGGTGGCGAGCTTCAAGTGCATGTCCTTGATGTTGGACCAATGAATGGCGATGGGATTTTGATTGTCGTGCCCCAGGGGAAGACAGTTCTGATCGACGCTGGCGACGTGCCGAAAGCTAAGAACCTGGTGGACGCGCTCAAGAAAAAGAATGTGACGCAATTGGACTATTTCATCGTTACCCATCCACATCCGGATCACATGGGAGGTGCAGCTGAGGTTTTCAAGGCGTTCAAGGTGCTTAACGTGATCGACAACGGGCAAGGTCCTACGCTTCCGCCATCACTTGCTGCTCAACAAAAAGCTGCAGCAGCAACTCAAACGAAAAAAGTGCCTATACCGAAGCCGACTCCCAAACAAAGCCCAAAAGGCTTGGCAGCAGTTACCAAGTTTTATGACGACTACAAAGATGGATTGACCAAGAGTGGTGCGCATTATCAACAGGCGCAACCTGGAATCAAGTTGGATTTAGGCAGTGGTGCGTTCCTGACAATCATGGCCCCAACGGAGCCATTGTTTACGAAGGAACAGCTGAAAAGTGGTGGTAACGAGCCGAACGCAAACTCGATTATTGCGCGCTTGGATTACGGATCATTTTCGATGTTGTTGCCGGGTGATGCCGAGGAACAGACAGAGCATCGCCTGTTGACCAAGGAAGTTAATCTGCAGGCGAACGTTCTTAAAGTTGCACATCATGGTTCGAAGTACGCGACAACCGATGACTTCCTGAAGCAGGTAAAGCCTCAGATCGCAATCATCTCGTGCGGCGACTGGAACCGTTATGGACACCCTGCCCAGTCGGTACTCGATCGCTTACGCGCATTAAACGTCAAGCTTTATCGCACTGATTTGCAGGGGGAAATAACAATCACGACGCGTGGTCGTGAAAATGACGTCACTGTTAAGACGTCGAAGGAGACTACTTCAGATGTGTGGCAAGGACGCATAGCTCAGAAGGACGACTCGACGCGCTCCGGGTTTATTGCGTATGGTGATTTTGGACCACCACCGAAGCCGAGAAAATGAGCTTTGTCCTTTGATCTTTGTACTTTGATTTTGACACTCATCGTTGGATCGTCCAACTACAAAGAACAAAGTACAAAGAACAAAATATAAGAACGAAGACTGATGGCTAAATCAATCACTTACACTGACGCGGGCGTTGACATTGACGCCGCTACACGCGCGACCGACCGCATCAAGGAGCTTGCGCGAACTACCTTCAACGCGCGCACCTTGTCTGAGATTGGCAGTTTTGGGGGCATGTTTGATGGCGCGTTTCCGGGAATGTCTCAGCCGGTGCTCGTCGCGTCGGCAGATGGAGTTGGAACTAAACTCAAGATTGCGTTCGCTATGGGTGTCAACAACACAGTCGGTCGCGATCTCGTCAATCACTGCGTTAATGACATTCTCGTCCAGGGCGCGCGACCACTCTTCTTTCTCGATTACATCGCCACTGGAAAACTCTCGCCCGAAGTTGTTGCTGACGTGATCGAGGGAATAACCCTTGGCTGTCGTGAAAATGATTGCGTGTTACTTGGCGGTGAGACTGCTGAGATGCCGGGCTTTTACCAGGAGGGTGAATACGATATCGCAGGGTTCATTGTTGGCGTTGTCGATCGAACCAAGGTTATCGATGGGAAATCAATTGTTCCCGGCGACACAGTACTCGCGCTGCCTTCAGTTGGACTTCACACTAATGGTTATTCGCTTGCTCGAAAACTCTTTTTCGAGGTAGCCGGAAACAGCGCCGACACGTATTTGAACGAGTTAGGAATGACCGTTGGTGATGCCTTGTTGCAGCAGCACGTCAGTTATCTACGTCCTCTTGAAGGTTTACTCGATAAGGATGTCATCAAAGGTTTGGCGCACATTACAGGTGGTGGTTTAACCGACAATGTTCCGCGAGTACTCCCTGCAGACACTGCTGTTCAAATTACTGCGCACAGTTGGCCCGTTCTCCCGATTTTCGAATTGATGCAGAAGATCGGAAATGTTTCTGACGCTGAGATGTATCGGACGTTCAACATGGGAGTCGGGATGGTGATTGTCTGTTCTGCAGAAAGCAAAGGTGCCATAGTTGAACATCTTAAGGGTGTTGGCGAAGAGTGTTTTGAGATTGGTAGCGTGACAACAGGCAATCGCGAGGTTGTGATTGGGTAGACAATACCACCCGGTTTATCCGGGTGGTGGTTGAAAGTCGACCTATTAGAACTAGTCAATTGTTTTGATACCACGGGCTTCACGCCCGTGATCCGTCAATTTGTGGGCGATTAGCAGAACGTGAGAAATTGGTTCGTCGTCCTAAGTTTGGCGGATGAGATTGACGCTCCACCGACATGAAGTCGATGGTATTTCCATGTTAATTATGATTAGCACCAGAATTGCCATTCTAATCTCAGGGCGTGGGTCAAACATGACTGCACTTGCTGATGCGGTTGAATCAAACAGAATTCCAAATGCGGAAGTCAGCATCGTGATTAGTGATAAGGCAGACGCAGCGGGTCTGAAGCTTGCTCACGCGCGAGGAATTGAAACGTTAGTTTGTGAACGCAAAGGTCGGAAACGTGAAGAGCATGAAGCAGGGATCATTGCCAAATTGCAGGAACGCGAAATCGGTCTCGTTTGCCTCGCTGGTTACATGCGTTTGCTTTCGCCGTGCTTCATTCAAGCTTTCACTGGCAGAATTCTGAACATCCATCCGAGCTTACTGCCTTCATTCCCCGGACTCGATGCACAGAGACAAGCTCTAGATCACGGTGTGAAGTTTAGTGGTTGCACCGTACATTTTGTCGATGACACCTTAGACGGTGGGCCAATCATCGCGCAGAGAGTCGTGCCTGTTTTCGAAGATGACACAGAACAAACTCTCGCGAACAGAATTCTTGCCGAGGAACATGACGTTTATGCTGAAGCAGTCGCCCTCGTTGTAAGTGGCGACTACGAGATCGTCGGGAGACAAGTCAAACAACGAGCCAAGGCGATCAAATGATGCTCACTGCTGATCGCTCTGCATCCCTCTCAACTGCAACGCCCATTTTGCCTGCTTCCTGACATGCGCATCGGCGTCATTTGTTGCAACTCGCAATGCGTTGATCGCACGACTGTCGCCTTTCAGACCAAGTGCCCAGGCTGCCTGTGAACGAACCTCTGCATCCGAATCCTTCAGCGCATTGATTAATGGCATGACGGCGCGAGAGTCGCCTTTCAATCCGAGGGCCCACGCAGCCTGACAGCGAACTTCCTCAGGTCCATTGGCAAGCGCTACTGTCAGCGGTTCGACAGCCCGACTGTTGCCCTTGAGGCCCAGTGCCCACGCTGCTTGTGACTGCACTCTCGCGTTTTCATCTGATAGAGCTGAAACGAGACCGTCCACTGAACGATCATCGCCTTTGAGTCCAAGCGCCCATGCTGCTTGTGATCTCACGTGCCAGTCAGAATCCTTCAGACGTGCTGCCAATGGTTCAACTGCTCGTTCATCTCCGACGAGGCCAAGTGACCACGCGGCCTTTTCACGCACGCGTGCCTCTGTGTCGTTGAGCGTTGCAATCAATGGTTTAACGTTTCGGTCGTCGTGAATCAAACCCAGGGCGAACGCCGCGTTCGCTCGTGTCGGAATTGAGTCGCTCTTAAGTGCAACAATCAGCGGCTCGACAGACTGCGGGGCCAGCCTCGTTAGAGCTATGGCAGCCATCTCTCCAGGCGTAGTTTTGGAGACCACATCCTTTTTCCATGAGTTCTTCTCGCCACACACCGGTTGTTCGATGGCTGCGTCATCGCCGAGCAGTTTGATCAACTCTGGGATTGCCACAATGGCGTGTTGATTTCCCAAAGCGCACGCTGCCTCTGCGCGCTCAATGGCATTCCTCGAGGACAGCTTTTGAATGTCTGTTGTGACGTCGGCAGAGGGTTGACTACTTTGCTGCTGAGGTTGGTTTGCTGCTTTGATCAACTTCGGGGCTACGCGGCCAAATGCAACAATGCCGCAGGCCAGCAAAGGCACAGCCAAGGTTATGGAAAGCGTTCTCATCACAAAATCCTTTCGGTGCGCGCACTATTTGGCAGGTAGTTTGTTTCTCTGTGATGAAAACACCGCGAGCGGTGAAATTGTGGAAGGAAATGTAGATGAGTACCGAAGACACCATCGGCTTTAGCCAATGGGTGTCTCAAATACTTTAATTTAAGGCTACTCTAAGCTGAACAGTGGAAAAAATAAGACTTAGCTACATCTTCTTACCCAGTGCTTCGGCGCGTTGAAAAGCTGCCCACACAGCTTTTGACAACACCGTCCGAAGACTTCCTTTCTCCATCTGATATATGGCTTCCGCGGAAGTGCCGCCAGGTGAGGTCACCATGTTGCGCAACTCGGCCGGATGTTTGTGCGACTCCATCGCAAACAAAACCGAACCAAGTATCATTTGTTGAACTAACTCCTGCGCAACGTGACGTGAGAACCCTAGATGTACACCCGCATCGACTAAAGCTTCCATCACGAGAAAAATATAGGTGGGGCCAGTAGCACTCAGTGCGGTCGCCATGTCGATTTGTCGTTCGTTCTCAACACGAACTGCTTTTCCGAGGGCCTCAAGCATCGCGCAGATTTGTTGTTCCTGTGTTTCCGTGACCTGTTCGGTGGAGGTCCATGCAGTGATGCCTTCGCCGATCTGTGCAGGTGTGTTTGGCATTGTGCGCACGACTGATGCATGCGATAGCCCTTCAGCGATCGTTTCAATCTTCGCACCAGCGACAACTGACACGACAACCTGGTTTGACTGAATAGCGCCGCGGAGTTCCTGGAGTACACCGGCGAGTCGTTGTGGTTTCACACCAAGAATCACGATTGAATCAGTGGTACCGTTAGCAGAAGAGATTGCGGCCTTGCGATTCTCCTCAAACATCTCAATGCCATATTTCTTTTGCAGCTCCTCCCGACGCTGCGCTCTTGGGTGACTGCCAACAATCTGTTCGGGAGAGACGAGCTGCTTGCGCAGGAGTCCGGCGATGATTGCTTCTGCCATGACGCCACAGCCGATGAATGCAATGCGTGCGTTGGAGAGTGGGTTCACACTAACGACCTCCATACTTTTGGACTGTTTCGAGTTTGTGAAAAGTGGAGGATAGCGCACGCCGTTCCAGTTGAGCTACTCTATCGACTCAATGACGATTGATGAACAAATAACATACCTCCGTAAAGGCACGGTCGACATCATTCCTGAAAACGAATTGCGCGCGAAGCTCGAGAAGTCAGCGCGAACCGGGAAACCTTTGCGCGTGAAACTTGGCGCCGATCCAACGGCCCCGGATATTCACCTTGGTCATACTGTCGTAATCCGGAAACTGCGCAATTTTCAGGAACTGGGCCACACAGTCATTTTTCTCATCGGTGACTTCACTGGTTTGATTGGTGATCCCTCCGGCAAGAGCGCGACGCGTCCGCAACTCACCCGTGAAGAGATCAACGCAAACGCTGAGACTTATAAGTCGCAGATTTTCAAGTTGCTCGATCCGGAAAAGACAGAGATTCGCTTTAACTCTGAATGGATGGACAAACTTGGTTCTGATGGATTCATTCGTCTCGCTTCGCATGTAACCGTCAGACAGATTCTCGAGCGCGATGATTTTGCGAAACGACTTGAAGAAGAGCGACCGATCGCTTTGCATGAACTACTCTACCCGTTGACTCAAGCCTACGATTCAGTGGCGCTTCAAGCAGACGTCGAACTTGGTGGAACAGATCAAAAGTTCAATTTGCTGTTGGGACGAAACCTGCAACGCGAGTACAACCAGGAATCGCAGATTGCAGTCATCACACCCTTGCTCGAGGGTACGGATGGTGTTCAAAAGATGTCGAAGAGTTTAAGCAACTACATCGGTATCAATGAACCACCGCAGGAGATGTTTGGCAAAGTGATGTCGATCTCTGATGACTTGATGTGGCGGTACTACGAGTTGTTGACGGACCTGAGCCTAGATGAGATTCAGGCTTTGAAAGTTTCTGCCAGGCTCGGTGGATGTAACCCGCGTGACATCAAAGCTGATTTGGCGAAAAGAATCATCACGGATTTTCATTCGAGCACTGACGCTGAAGAAGCCGAGCTTGATTTCGTCAATCGATTCCGACACAAACAAACACCAGACGAAATCGAGGAGCGCAACGTTTCTTCAAACCCTTCTGGCTGGGATCTTTCTGCACTGTTGGCGACAGTTGGCCTGGCGGAATCTAAGGGAGAAGCCCGGCGGCTGATTCAGCAGGGCGGCGTGTCAGTAGATGGCGAACGTCAAACAGCATCCAACACAGTGATCCAGGCAAACGTTGGAATGTCGAAGTTATTGAAAGTAGGTAAGCGCCGATTCGTCAGAGTTCGGTTTGAGTAAAGATTTGCAAACAATTCAACTTCGTTGTTGTAGTTAAGTTTTGAGTGATAGCATAGGAAACATGACCAGGCACCGGACAACTTCAATTGAATTGGATGATGAGACGGCTCAGTTGTTAGCTCAGGTTGCGCGCAAGTTGGGTGTATCGGAAGAAGAGGCCATTAAACGTGCGCTGGACAAAGCTATTGTGCGCGATGTGTCCGCGAGAAAAAAAGATCGCTTAGATATTCTGAAGAAACTGCAGAGGAGGCTTGCTCTCACATCAGCGAAGGCCGAAGATTGGAATTCGGCAATTCGCGAAGCGCGCCGTTGACGAATGATACATCTCGACACTAACTTCCTCATCCAATCGTTAGTGCCAGGCTCTCACGCAGACCAACAATTACAATTGTGGCTAGTGTCAGGAGAGGACATAGGGATTTCTGCGATTGCATGGTCTGAATTTCTATGCGGCCCATTGATGAAGGCTGACCAACTTCTCGCCGAGGCACTACTGACCACCGTTGAACCATTCCCCATTGCTGATGCCCGAAAGGCGGCGGAGTTGTTCAACGCAACCGGGCGTCGATCACGAAGTTTGGCAGACTGTCAGATTGCAGCAGTAGCATTACGTTGCACTGCGCCGCTCGCTACAATAAACAGAGCCGACTTCAAAATGTTTGCCAAATCTTAAGATCATATCGGTGTAGTTCAACTTCTTGTCTGCCACCCTTTCAACTGAAGACATTCTCATCATCGAGACACCGGAGCGTGTTCCGCTTCACTTCGCGCTCGCTTCAATTGGTAATCGTTTCATTGCCTGCGCAATAGATCATGCAATCCAGGTAGCGACGCTGGCCTTGCTGTTGGTCGGGTTCATGGCAATCGCCGACTTCACGAACGTCGAAGGCGCGTTTTCGAATGCGCCGAAATGGGTTTACGCCGTGATGATCATCGTGCTCTTCTTAGTTCTTACGGGATACTTTGCTTTCTTCGAATGGATCTGGCGTGGTCAGACACCTGGTAAACGTTGGCTCAAACTTCGTGTCATTCGAGAGGACGGCAGACCCATCACATTTTGGGAAGCATCAGTCAGAAACTTACTCCGAAGTTTCGACATGATGCCGGCGCCGTTCTATTCGGTCGGATTGATTTCTGTGTTTGCAAGTACGCGAGATCAGAGAATGGGAGACATGATCGCGGGAACAGTTGTTGTGCGAGAGCGTGAAGCCGAGGCACCAGCGTTTGCGAAAGTTTTTGCGTCACCGGTTAGTGATCCAGCGCTGCGACGTTCATTCAAACCGGTCGACTTCCAGGCTGACTTGTCGACTCTGACCGAGTCTGAGATCCAGGTCGTCGAGACATTTCTGCGTCGCAGGTGGGATCTGTCGGATGTACCGCGGCAATGGATGGCGTGGCGAGTTTCGTTGCCGATCATGTACAAGATTCGGCCTACTTACGATCCCAACTCTTTTACGTATGAAGGATTCCTCGAAGAATTACTGCATCGATATCTGGCCGCCCACCGTTTTAGTTCGTGATAACAACTCCTTGGAGTGCGGCGGTCTGGCACGGCTCCGTTATAACCTCAACTATGCGCCGCGCAGTCTCGCGCTCTAACAAAAGCGGTGACAGCCACCGCACTCCAAGAGGTTCGACACGATTTGCGACGCTCAAACCACTTTGTTACGCTCTTCGTTTCTAACAGTGCCAACTTTTTAATCTATACGAGGTATAAAACAGATCATGGCTAAAGACGTTTTTATTCTGGGTGGCAAACGCACACCGATGGGCGAGTATGTCGGCTCATTGAAAGATGTTTCTGCAATCGAGCTCGGTGCTGCTGCCTCTCGAGGTGCGTTGGAAACAACAGGAGTCAAAGCTGAAGAGATCGACCACACGGTCATCGGCAATGCACTACAGACTTCCGGTGATGCCATCTATGGAGCACGACACGTTGCTCTTAAAGCGGGTGTGCCGTTCGACCGTCCTGCGTTAACTGTCAATCGTTTGTGCGGTAGCGGAATCCAATCGATCATTTCTGGCGCTCATCTGATTCAACTTGATGAAGCGCACACATGTCTCGTTGGTGGTATGGAGTCGATGTCGCAGGCACCGCACGTCATTCGTGGCGCGCGTTCTGGGTTTGCACTGGGCCAGGGAAAACTCGAAGACAGTTTGATGGTTGCTCTACTTGATACCTACTGCAACACGCCGATGGCCGGCACTGCAGAGAACCTTGCGCGCAAGTTTGAAATATCACGTGATGAGCAGGACCGCTATGCATTGCGATCACAACAAGAGGCCAAGCGAGCGTTGGATGCTGGATATCTGGCGGAAGAGATTGTTCCGGTTGAAGTGCAAAGTCGCAAAGGTAGTGTTCTTGTCGAGATTGACTACCATCCGCGACCAGAAACAACTTTAGAGGGATTAGCTAAATTAAAACCGGCGTTTGCGAAAGATGGATTTGTGACGGCAGGAAATGCCTCTGGAATCGTTGACGGTGCAGCAGCTCTTGTAATCGCCGACGAGGAGTTTGTGAAAGCACGCGACCTGAAGCCGGC
>PSRF01000271.1 GCA_003175865.1 Blastocatellia bacterium | reverse complement strand
TTCACGCCTTCCATCTTGTGCGTGTACTTTTCGAGCCGTCCGTGATTTGCGACCATTCGAATCCGTTCGATCAGCGCTTCGTCATTGCTAACGACTGCTCCCGCATCACCAAACGCACCGAGATTCTTCCCGGGATAGAAACTAAAACAGCCTGCATCGCCAATAGATCCGGCGCGTTGTCCGTGCCAGCGGGCGCCATGGGCCTGCGCCGCGTCCTCAACAACTCTCAAATTGTGACGTCGCGCAATTTCCATGATCTTGTCCATGTCGCATGGTTGGCCATAGATGTGAACAGGGATGATCGCTTTTGTACGTTCGGTTATTGCTGATTCGAGTAAGTCTGGATTCATCAGCATCGTGTCTTCGCTGATGTCAACAAAGACCGGAGTTGCTCCGGCCATTGAGATCGCTTCTGACGTGGCGATAAACGTGTGCGCGACTGTGATTACCTCGTCACCCTGTCCGATGTTCAGCGCACGAAGCGTCAGATAGAGAGCATCTGTACCGTTGCCAACACCCACACACGCTTTTGCCTCACAGTACTTTGCAAACTCCTCTTCAAACATCCGCACTTCTTTGCCACCGACAAACGAGCTGTTCACGATGATGTTTTCGATCGCGGAATCGACTTCGCCTTTGATGTCCTGGTACTGGTCAAACAGACCAACTAACGGAATTGTATTCATCTTTACCTCTTACCGATTTACGCACGTTTCTTAGCGCGGATAACCAACCTGCCACCCATGTACTTAAGAAGTGGGAGTCGAGAAAAATTTTCGACTGTACGAATGAATGCACGTGTAGGCCCGGACAGGTTTGTACTAAACAATTCAGGTTGCCCCATGAGTGCGCCTGAGAAGTATTCGATCGTTAACTTGTGGCGCTTAAGTTCATTAGACAAGGCAAGCGCGTTCTGAAAACGGCCCTTTGTCGGATTCACAAATTTATGTTGGTAGAACTTCTTCAAACCGTATACGCAATAGCGGTTGTAAGTCAAAAGGACCACGTCGCCGTTTGGCTTAAGCATTCTGGCAAATTCAGCAACTGATTCGCGCCAGTCGAAGACATGCTGGAGCACTCGGGAACAGATGATCAGATCGAAAGATTCGTCGGGTAGATCGATGTGAGAAGCTTCTTCACAAAGCTGTCGGGAGAACGGTATGTTGAGTTCTTTGGCCGCTTTTGTTGCCTGGTCCAACTGTTCGGACGAGATATCCATGCCGGTTACGTGAGCGGCATGAGCACTGTAGATTGAGAGCAAGCGGCCGTTGCCTATGCCAACGTCCAGCGCTTTTTCGTACTTGCGGCCAGCCAGTGCCTTTGCAAGGGCTGTCTTCTCTAGCCCATCAATTACCTGACCACGTGCGGGCTTAAACCAACTTCCGTAGTCCGTCGCATTCCAAGTGTCACGCTTAAGTTTGGCAAAGTCTTCCCGCCTGTCGACGTTCAACGGATCAGTCATGCTTTACTCCGAAGTAGTTTTCCAGGGTTTCTCGATCGTCTGGTCTGATTTGTAACTCAAATAATTCTGCCGGACTGAAGAATTTCATGCCTTGACCTTCGCTCAATGTCAACTCGTCAATCCTCGCTGTTATCTCGCCTGCGAACGCGAATTCACGTTTGTTGTTCTGCACAAACTCGCGGAACAGTCCGACATTTCGTAAACGGAAATTAATCTCCTCCTCGACCTCCCTCACAACTGCCGCAAACGGTGACTCACTATCTTCGACTGTTCCGCCGAAGAGCGACCAGTAACCCGGATAACGAATCGCAGGATTATCGTCGCGTTGTTGTAACAGGATCTCCCCAAATTCATTAATCAGTATTGCACTGACACCGCGGCCAAATGTCGTACTCAATCGCTTCTGCAATTGAGCAAAATCTTGGACATCCTCCGGAGATGAGAAATCATAGCGCATCCCGCGGAGTAGGTGGATCAGCGACACAGATTCGCGAGAGATGTCTTGAAGATAGTCACGGAACTTGTGTTCCTCCGTTGCTTGCGAGAAATCCGGTAGAAACTTCAATGCTTCCTTTTGTAAGAAGACGCATCCTGTCGAAAACAACTCAAGGCCGCCATCTACGGGCCGTGATTCTTCATACTCAAAAAGATTTGCGGCAGGACTCTTGCGCGCGCAGATTTTATAGCTTCGCCTGTCGCGTTGCTGCGATGGTTCAGTTGTGACCAGAAGCAGGAATGCGGGTTCGTACCGTGCGAAGCGTTCCCGCGCATCGATCAGATCCTGGGCCTCGGTGTATAGATTGTCCGGGCAGAGCACAACGAAGTCCGCGTCTATTTGAGACGAGGCACACCAGATCGCATGAGCGAGCCCGAGCGGTTTTTCCTGCCGAACAAACGTGATCTCGAGGTTTGAATCAATTGTGGAGAGGTGTTCCCGTATCGCGGATTCGAGATGACCGACGACAATAATTGCCCGTGTTAAGCCGATTGATTCGAGCAACTTCAGACTATGATCGAGTAATGATTTGCCTTCTACTTCAAGTAGTGCTTTCGGCAGTACATTACCGAGTTGGCCCAGCCGCGTTCCCATGCCTGCGGCGGGAATAATCCCGATCAAATTAGAACCCATTGGCCCATTCAATAAGTTACAGACTAACGATCTCGCCAGACGAAAGTGCAGCCTGAGTAGTCTCCATCACTTTCACAACGTCGCGCGCATGTTGTGGCCCTGTCAATGGCGTCGATCTTTTTTGAATACATTCCAGAAAATGTCCAGCCTCGACCTTCAAGGGTTCTTGAAACGAAATCCGTGGCATCCAAATGTCGCCGGTACGATGAATTAATTGATAGCTTGCTGGCTGATCGTAGTCCATTCTCTCGCCAATCTTGGGCACGCGATCGACGCCTTTATCGAAGACAACAATCTTGTCATCGCTGACATCGTCGTACACAACCATCTTGCGGCTGCCCACCAAAGTCATCTTGCGCACTTTCCCGGGATCCAGCCAGCTAACCTGAATATGGCCTAGTACGCCATTGGACCATCGCAGCGTTGCGAAAACGACGTCTTCGATGCCGGGCTGAATATAGCTAACGCCAGATGCCGATACTGACTCTGGCAATTCGCCTTTCATGAGAAACAATAGAATGCTGACGTCGTGCGGTGCGAGGTTCCACCACGCGTTCACATCAGTTCGCACTTGGCCCAGGTTTAAGCGTTGACTATAAATGTAATAAAGCTGACCCAGGCTTTCTTCGTCCAGTAATTGCTTCGCGTAACGTACGGCTGCGTTGTAGAGAAACGTGTGACCAGCCATCAGTATCCGTTTCTGCTTATCAGCCAACGCGACTAAGCGCTCGGCGTCGATAGTGTTTGTAGCGAGGGGCTTTTCCACAAACACATCTTTTCCTTTTTCGAGGGCTTGATGTGCGATCGCATAGTGAGTTGAAGCAGGTGTTGCGACAATGATGGCATCAACATCATCATCTTCAAGAACGACATTCAGATCTTCAACAACGTTGGACCTGGGAAAGTTGGAACGGACGTACGCCTGGCGTTCTGGATTAATCTCCGCGACATACTTTACCCGGCAGTCCGGTTGGGCGGAAAAGTTGCGCAAGATGTTTGGGCCCCAATAGCCGCAGCCAATTTGAGCGATGGTAATTTTAGTGGTCATTAATTATGTGATGAGTTCGATCACGGAGGCGGGATCGTTCTGATCTAACCTTCTCGGAATGATTCGTGGTTTGCCGGCAACTACGATCGAATCATCGGGCACCGTTTCGCTTCCAATGATCGTTCGGATGCCAATGATGCACCGATGCCCTATGTTGGCCCCCTTTGTTATTGCAACTTCCTTTCCGATCCAAACGTCGTCACCGATAAGTACTGGACTCGTAGCGGGCTTGGTTACTTCCATTACACCTTCCGGATAACACGCTTCAATTCGCTTGCGCCTTTCACGCCAATCAACCGAGTGGGTGTTTGTGTCGTAGATACAAACATCATAAGAGATCATTCCGTAAGAACCGATCTCAACTCGTTCTTCACACCTTATCTCGCTTCGATAAGCGATTCCGGTGTATCGTCCAATCGTCATTTGTCCGCCGAATCGCACCAAAATCTCTGTCGACATAACGTGGGCGCGCCGTTCGATCCGCAGCGTTCCGTTATTGATGGTGATTGCACTTGGTTTTGAGACAGGGCTATTGATTATTGCCCCTTCCCCCAATTCAAAATTGCCGTTTTGCTCGATTCTAAAATCGGTGTCCTGAACACGACTGTAGGACTTGAGAACCACGGAGCACGCGTCGCCAATGGTCAGGTCACTTGCGATAACGGCGCCATCTTCGATCTTTAGCGTTGAGTCGCGCCCGACCTGGATTCGACCGGTGAGGTGTTTTGCGGCATCGCTTATTGTGACGCGAGCACTCGGATGCACTGAGAGTTTTTTGTTGCCGTTTATCGCGCTGAAGAATCTACGCATCGCTTTTATGACCAGCGGTCACAGGTTGCTCGACCAATCTTGCTCAATCAGTACGCCGGAGTGTGACTGTGGTGGCATTCGCCCGGTTCCGAAAAAGTCGCCCGGCTCGACGGTCACTGTTACTGCCTCTTGGATCCAGTCCTGAATAATATCATTCGACCTAACAATCAGATTCACAGTGTAAATGCCAGGGCTCAACGGCAATTTTTTGATGCGACAATCGAAAAAACCTTCACGCGCAATAGTGGGAAACTCAGAGCCCGAAATCTGATTACTTAACATGCTGACGAACGCACCTGCATGCGAGGTGATGCCAATTGCAACGGTAACATTTACCGGAGCACCGTCAGGACATAAATAAAAGATTCTAAGAACAACCTCTTGTCCAGACGAGATGAAGTCGATTTCATTTCCGCTCTGATCAAAAAGAGCAAAGTTTATCAATCGTACTTTCCCCTCGCCTTGACGATCCGTTCGCTCTGCCAGATTTGCTTTGGTCAATTCGTTGACTTGGCTGAGATACTTTTGCACGGCCATTTGAACATCCCCAATGGGATGATCAACCTTCCCATGGGCCAGCACCATCGCCGAGGTGCATAGAGCGGAAACTGCAGCCATGTTATGGCTAACAAACAACACCGTCCGTCCTTCCTTCGCCACATCGTGCATTCTGCCCAGGCACTTCTTCTGGAACGCTGCGTCACCAACAGCTAACACTTCATCCACAACTAGAATCTCGGGCTCCAGATGAGCTGCAACAGCAAAAGCGAGTCGAACATACATGCCGCTGCTGTAACGCTTTACTGGAGTGTCGATAAATTTTTCTACCTCGGAAAACGCGACTATCTCGTCGAACTTTGCTTCGATCTCTTTGCGTGTCATTCCAAGAATTGAGCCGTTAAGAAAAATATTTTCGCGACCTGACAGTTCAGGATGAAAGCCTGTTCCGACCTCCAGCAGACTCGCAACACGTCCGAACAGCTCTACTCGACCTTTGGTGGGTTCGGTGATACGCGAAAGAACCTTGAGCAGCGTTGACTTTCCCGCGCCGTTCCGGCCGATTATCCCAACCACCTCACCGGGATTGATATCGAACGAGATGTCTTGCAATGCCCAAATCTGTGGCGACTTGGAATTTTTACGAAACGAATTAAGAGGAACGCGTGCGAGTTCAGTTAGACGTTCTCGAAGCGTCGAATAAGCAGCAGTTGGTCCGCCGATGAAGTACTGTTTAGCTAGATCTCTTGCCTTAATTATCGCCTGCACTAGTGTTTTCCGTTTTGCACAATTAGCAACCTGCGTCTTTTCAACTCGGAATCCTACATGAAAACTAGTTCAAGCGCTCTGGCAGCAGCTCTGAAGGGTGGATGTGGTGAGTCGGGGCAGCATTCGTGCTTCCCAAAAAGTCCGATCAGTTGAGGTCCATGCATAATTGGCCGACAAAACTTTTTGATTCGCAGCGGAAAACAA
>PSRF01000390.1 GCA_003175865.1 Blastocatellia bacterium | reverse complement strand
CCCCCCCTTTTCACACGGTTTTTGCTGTTTTCCAAGGTCACCCACTGTTGCTCGGGCGAGGCGATGAATCGAAAATTTGTCGCGGGCGGAACGTCTTCAGTCGAATGAAGTCGCTACCGCCCGCATTGTGTCGCTAGGACAAGCGATTGATTGAGCCGAATCCTAAGAGCCAAAACACAACTGGTCTGTACGATTGGGTACTAAGACACATATTCACAACTGGTGATTCTTTGAGCTATTTGTGACCAGTGGAATTGACTGACGTGTGCTAAGATTTGATTTCCCACAAATACACTCCCGCCGTTTACTGACGAGAGCCCCTTTTGTTATTTGGTTACAGGGGAAGGCTGATAATGGCTGAAGCACATGAATCTTATGGACACGACATTGTTCTTATCGGTGCTTCAGCTGGCGGAGTGGAGGCACTCCAAACACTAATAGGTCGATTACCTGCTGATCTTCCCGCGGCAGTATTCGTTGTTCTACATATGCCGGCTCAAAGGCCGAGCTATCTGGCACAAATCTTTTCTCGCACTGCCAAGCTTCGGGTGAAGGAGGCCTACGACAGAGAACCTATTCAAAAGGGTAGCGTTTACCTGGCAATTCCGGATCACCATTTACTCGTTGACCGGAGTTACGTACGCGTCGTCCGCGGACCCAAGGAAAATCTTCATCGACCTGCAATAGATACGTTGTTTAGGTCAGCGGCGCGCTCTTTTGGTCCGCGTTGCATTGGAGTCGTCCTGACGGGCGCGCGAGACGATGGGACTGTTGGAATGATGGCGATTAAAAGTCGAGGCGGAATTGCTTTGATTCAAGACCCGGCCGACGCACTTTACCCAAGTATGCCATTGAGTGTTCTGCAAAATGTTCAAGTCGATTACCAGGTACCGCTGGAGGAGTTACCAAGTTTGATAGGTAGGTTGGCTTTAACTAAAGCAAAACAGGAAGGAGAGTTTCCGGTGTCTGACGCGCTGAATACTGAGGCCAATCTGGTCGAACAGGAGATGGGTAGTAAGGAAATGATTTCCAGTGTTCAGAAACTAGGTAGCGTTTCAACTCTAACCTGCCCTGAATGTCATGGAGCTCTCTGGGAAATACATGATCCCAATGTGTTACGATTCCGGTGTCATGTTGGACACGCATATTCCGCGGAGAGTTTAGTCTCTGGACAGGATAGTTCACTTGAGCTCGCTCTCTGGTCTGCATTGCGAGCACTCGAAGAGAAACTGCTTCTTGCGCAGCGAGCTATCCGACGAGCTAAAGACAAAAACTTTGAGAATGCAGCGGCTTTGTTGCAAGAACGCGCAGCCGAAGCAGAACGACAAGCCGATATTATTCGACAGGTCCTCTTAAACGATCGCGAACCATTAGCTGAAACCAACTTAGCCCCTGAGTAAAGGCCGCCGTTATGCCTAAGAAAGAACTAAAGAAGAGCGAAGATCTCGTTGTCGTTGGATCATCGGCGGGTGGTGTAGGTGCGCTCTCAGTACTCGTCAGTACACTCCCGACGACTTTCCCCGCACCAATAGTGCTCGCACAACATCTCGATCCGCAGCGACAAAGTAATCTGGCATCGATACTAGAACGGAAGGGCCCGTTACCGGTGGTTGTTGCCAACGAGAACGATCCAACTCCACTCGAAAACGGAAAAATTTTCGTCGTCCCCGCAAACAGGCACGTCATGATTGTAGATGGCCATATTCGCCTGGAGGCTGAGACGGACGGCAGACCGAGACCCTCTGTCGATAAACTTCTTTCCAGTGCAGCAGAATCGTATGGAGAACACTTAATAGCTGTCATCCTTACGGGCTCGGGTTCAGATGGCGCGGTAGGCGCAGTTGAAGTTAAGAATGCGGGCGGTGTTGTGATTATCCAAAATCCACAGACTGCCCAGTATCCGTCTATGCCTCTGTCTTTACCACCGACCGCCGTCGATTATGTTGTTGAGATCGAGAACATTGGACCATTGCTTTATGATCTGTTACGTGGGGCGGAACTCGTTCCTGACGAAAAAGTAGCGGATCCACTGCGCGATTTACTGGAGGTTGTCAGCCGTCAATCAAACGTTGATTTTCGGAATTACAAGACCTCAACGATATTGCGACGCATTTCACGACGGATGGCCGTCACTCACACCGCCACCCTTGGGGAATATGAAAACTATTTGAAAGCACACTCGGAAGAAGTGGCTGAGCTTGTCAAAGCATTTCTCATTAAGGTTACCGGGTTCTTCCGAGATCCCGAGGCGTTCGAATTTATTCGTGGCTCGGTTCTACCAGATTTGGTTGACTCCGCTCGAGCTAACGGTCGCGTGTTGCGGCTCTGGTCAGCAGGGTGCGCAACCGGTGAGGAAGCGTACACACTTGCTTTGTTGCTCGCTGATCAATTAGGGCCAGAGTTCTCGGAGTGGAACATTAAAATCTTCGCAACCGATCTAAATGAGGATGCAATCGCCTTCGCTCGACGCGGGTTGTATCCGCCGAACGTTCTTAAGGATTTGCCGGATGACTATCGGGACCGCTACTTTGAACCAATCGACCACGGTTATCGCATTTCGAAGCTACTGCGCCAAACCGTAATTTTCGGTAACCAGGATCTTAGTCGTGGTGTCCCGTTTCCTAGAATTAATCTCGTACTCTGTCGCAATCTGCTGATTTATCTAAAGCCGGAATTGCAACAAAGCGTGCTCGACCTTTTCGCCTACTCACTTCATGAGTCTCACGGGTACTTGTTTCTCGGTAAAGCTGAAACAGCTCGACCAACAAACGCGACGTTTGAACTCATGAACAAGAAATGGAAGATTTATCGGTGCATCAGCGGCCCATTGGCCTTGCCTCCACAACACGAAGCAGGCACTCTCCGGCTTCCTACATATCGGGGAGCGACTAAGCGAAATCAGGAAGCGGAAACTATTGCCGCAATCAAAGATCTGAGCGCCGCAGAAATCGAAGTCGCTCAACTGCGACGTATCAATGAAGGATTGCTTCGTTGCGTCACTAGTGGGGTGGTCATAATCGATCGCTCATACCGCATTCTCACTATTAACGCAGCTGCTCGGCGCCTGTTAAGCATACGGGACCTCGCCTACGATCAGGATTTCCTGCACACCGTGCGAGGCCTACCATACTCTGAGGTACGCGGACTCATCGACACTGCATTCCGCGAACATACAACCGCGACCGTTAACGAATTAGAGATCGACCAAATCCTGGCCGGCCAGAGTAAGTACGTATCAATGTCCGTGATGATAATGGCGGTCGAATCCGGTGCGCCTGAACTCGCAATTATCAACATCACAGACATATCAGACCACGTCCAGACAAAGCACCGCCTGGAGGCAGTGCAACACGAGCAAGCACAATTGGTTTCAGAGCTAAGCTCAACAAACAAGCGCTTCGGCGACATGAATAAGGAATTGCAGGACGCGAATGAGGAGTTGCAGGCAGCCAATGAAGAGTTAATGCTCACCCAGGAAGAATTGCAGGCAACAAACGAAGAGTTTGAGGCGACGAACGAAGAACTCCAGGCTACAAACGAAGAACTAGAAACAAACAACGAAGAGCTTCAGGCGACGAACGAGGAGCTCCAAACGACCAACGATGAACTTACTGCGCGTACCAACGAGCTGCAAGAGTTAGCTAAAAAAGTAGAGGACAATCAAGAACATCTCGCAGAGTTGGTCCAAAGTTTTCCGTACTACATCATGTTGGTCAGTGCGCCTGAATTGAAGATCGAAACGATTAATCCCGCATATCGGATGAGTCTCGAAGGTCGTGAAGTAGTTGGCGCATCATTGAACGATGCCTTTACCGGATCTGATCGCGATGGTTTCGTTGGACTGATTCGTGATGCGATTGCAAATGATCGGATCCTGACGACGCCTCCTATGCAAGCTTATCTCATGTCGTCCAAAGAATCTGATGAGAAAGACTTTGTACATACCGTAGTCCCTGTGCACGATCAAAAGAACAACCACGTTAACGCTGTCCTCATCTATACTGAACCGATGAATGGAAAATAAATTCCTGTTTTCTTCGTTCGAGTTCGTTGGCGTACCAAGTAATTGGTAGCAAAAGTGGTAGGATTTCGTCATGAGGGATAAGTTGGACGAAAAGCTTTTGCAACGACATCGTGGAGCGGAGCAATCATTGACACCAGACCATCCGGTACAAGATTTTACCCACAACAAGTTGAGCGAGTCTTGCAAACTTATGCGAGACCTTTGTCGCGTTCAGCGGGAAGCGTTAGCACTTCAGCGAATTGGACTAAGGTTGCGTAGGGATTGGCACTTACTACCAAGACACATTACAAAAACGTTCTACAGGCAAAGGGCAGTGGATCGGGCGGCGCGACGTCTAATTCAGTCGGTCAGTTCTACCCCCCCCCGACGACCTGATCAATTTTGAAAGAATCCGACAGTAGATGGGTTTGAGTCAAAATCCGTCCGAAAAACCTCGTAGCACTCACACGCGGCATGCTCAAGAATACCCCTGTCAGTAATCACGATTAGCCCTCGCACGTAAGAGATAGCGCGCATCGAACGTAAGATAGTTGCAGCTTGTGTGATTCCAGCCCTTCGAGAACCAAGTCGCGTTGCAATTGCTTCCTGAGTAAGTTGCAAATCCTCCGAACCTACCCGGTCGTGGATCATCAATAGCCAACAACAGAGCTTTTCCAAGATTGAATGTCGAGCGTTGCAAACCGCTCTTTGCGATACCTGGGTGATCAACCGACGATATGAGGTTAATACTATCTTCTGCATCACAGCACTGTCGGTAAAACGATCATTGAGGAAGCGACGATCTAACGCCGCGGCAATCCCCCCAACCGTTACGCGGGTCCACTGCCGAGCATCCGGTCTTCCGAGCAAGGTAGACACACCAACGATACCTTCGCGGCCAGTCATTGCGGTCTCTATAGCGCAACCGTCTTCCAACAAGACGAGGTTTGAGACGACAGCGTCCAGCGGAAAGTAAACGCTTTCGATTTGTGAACCGTGCTCATAAAGTACGTCGTCAAAACCAAATTGAACCAACTTTAAATGCGGCAGAATTATTCGAAGTTCCTGCTCCGGCAGTTCAGCTACGAGTCTGTTTGCGCGCACGTTTGCAGTGACACGACGCGACGTGCCTTGTATATCGACCTTCGCCTCAAAAGTAGGCACCAGAGGCTCCTTGTAGATTGAAACTCGACTCGCCGGAGTCGTTAGGGGGTGTGCGAACTGAGAATAGCACAGGTCGCTGTGAGTAGCGAATGTAAATGAAATTATTGCCCTATTGAAACTGAAGGTTAATCAAAGTAAGACATAATGAGGTTCGTTCTATAAGAACGGACGCAGCGCATCTCACTGGGATGAGCTTAGCTCAAACTTTAAAACTCGCAGAGTTATCGTTTGGGGCTTCGGACGTTTTGTGCTCGACCATCCGTCATGAACTAACTCTTGAGGCGTTCCGATTCGGGTGGGAGTAGGTCATCGCGCTCTAGTCGTTGCAACATTTCATCGAGCGTTTCATTAAGCCCTCCGTAGGCCATCATGCGTCGTAGTTGAGCAGGGATGTGAGGGGAGTAGATACCGACTCTCAGTTGACGGCTGAAAGAGCGAAGCTCCTGACCCTGGCGAATGAGTTTGCGGGAGTGGTGCCGAAGACGGGCAGATCGATTCTGAATCTCCTGCGCCGAAAAACCACTTTCAGGATTGTCAGCTTTACGCACGATTAGAAAAATATACTACCCATAGCCAATTTCTGTTAGTTCGCCACCGCACATGTTACTAGGAAGAGCGGCTGGGTTCCAACGGATTTTCCCATCGTAGCTCTCGATGAAGTCGACTTATAGTTAGGTTGAGGGCACTCAGGATGTCTGGCTGATCGACTTAGTCCAACGGCGTTGATCAGGCAGAAAAAGTGGGTACGAAACCGTACAGACCAGAGTTGCTCAGAAGAGTAGCGTGCACGCATACAACAAGCAGGGTAGCCGAGGTCTTCGCGTCCTTCCCGACTGACCTTGAGAATAAGTGAAGACCTCGGCTTTTTCTTCGACAATCCTTATTAATCTGAGAGACTCAACTGAGATGCCTATCCCGCAGGGCAGTGAACCTGGACCAGTTGGTTTCCCTCATCAACATGGGCCTATGCATTTGAGAAGACGAATCCTTTACATCGAAGATCACGAAGACACTCGTGAGTTAGTGACACTCGTCCTCCGTCAAAAGAACTTTGACGTAACGACGGATAGTACGATTGCAAACGGGATCAAACTGGCAGTCGAGCACAACTTTGACCTCTACCTGCTTGATTCGTGGTTACCCGATGGATCTGGTTTGGATCTGTGCAAGAGAATTAGGGAGTTTGACACGTTCACGCCGATTCTTTTTTACTCAGCGGCAGCGTATGAGGTAGATCGAGACAACGCGTTGAAGAGTGGTGCTCAGGGATACCTCATCAAACCAAGTCAAACATCAGACTTGTGCGACATGGTGGCGTCGCTGATCGACAAAGCTCGAAAGCATTAGCGTGTTCTAAGTAACTGCCGGTGTCAGTTCCCCGCGTGTAGGTCGCAATTTATACAGCAAGAAGCCCACTAACCACAGAAGCAGTGCTGTAAGCGTGTTGAGTGTCAGTAAGAACTGCCAATACGCCCCGAACGTTTGATCCCACTTATCCTGCATGTGGTGTGAAAGATTCACGTTTAGTACGGGCGACGTGATGAGATGCGATAACAATTGAATCGCGAGGTACCAGACAAACGCGTGAAGCCACGTCCATCGGTCCATTCCAATTCGCTTCAACACGATCATACCGATAATTATCCCGCCTACGTGCGCCAAGGTTGATGTGAAGAAGACACCCCACGCGAGCACCACGTAGAGAAACCAAATCACGAGACCTGGAATGGTCCAGATGATCGCGATACGCGTTAGCACCGGTCTCTCGAGAAACAATCCAATCGCCATCAGCAAGTTTCCAATGTTGCACATCCAGAGCATGTGCCCGAGTTCGTTGATCCTCCAATAGTGGACGGCCTGTAGAAGGAAGAATAGGAGTGGAAACAATCCGAGGAGTCGAAACTTATCGGTTGACTTAAGCATGTATCGACAGCATACCCAATCCGCAGGTCATTTGAGTAGTTAGTCGTTCAGCCGACGAGGACTGTCGTCAGAGTCTCAGGGTTTTCTCAGCCTTTAAAGTCTGCGTAATTACCTGATCATCAGGGCATGAAGTGGTCATCGGGCAATTAAGTGGTACTACCTCGCGGTAGCAGGTGTGTCTTTGCTTTCTGAAATCTGACATACGACCCACCCGCTACCGAAGCTGTAAAATAATTAGACACCACCTGCTTCAGCAGCGTGGACCTTCAACTCCACGCTACAACACGCAACCAGAAACACCAGAGATACCACCTGCTTCAGCAGCGTGGAGTTTCAGTTTCTCGCTAACTTCGTCTTAAGAAACTCCTAAGCCGTGCCATCATGACCTTTCATTACCCTCCACACGCCGCGTAGTCGTAGCGAGAAGTTGAGACTCCACGCTGCTGAAGCAGGTGGTATCTGTGGGGTTCAAGGTTGCGTGTTGTAGCGTGGAGTTCAAGGTCCACGCTGCCGAAGTAGGTGGTGTCCAGATTATTTTCACAGTTTCTACCCGACGTGGTCCCGACTTCATGCCACAATGATCGAATGTTTATACAGTCTCAAAAGCCGGAGGAGAATGAGACAGTCGTGTCTTAGAGAAGAAAACAAATAACAGTTATTTCTAAACCTCATTCTTGACAATCTGCACTTCACACAAGACACTTAGCACGCGATTCATACTCTGATTCTCCCGACAAAGTTAACTTCGTTTTCCAATGCTTTCGCTCGAAGACCTGCTGAAGAAATCCATTCCTGAACTCAGTGATCGCTTTGTCGAAAGGCGTCGTCCTGTACCTAAAGGTTTACTTGAAGCCTTGAGTACGGATCCACGTCAAGGAGCTCAGCAATTAGCTAAACGCATTCGAGAACGTTACCGGAGTAATCGTGCTGAAGGTCAGCGCCTGCACAACCTTTTACGATTCGAGATAGAACTTTGGGCGGATGGTTACAATGTGATCGCCGGTGTTGACGAAGCGGGCATGGCACCTCTCGCAGGCCCCGTGGTTGCCGGGGCTGTTGTCCTACCTCAAAACTACAAACTCCGTGGTCTGAACGATTCGAAGAAGATTCTCGACCCGGAAAGAAGAGACGAGCTCGCGCTACAGATAAAGCAGGACGCTGTTTGTTGGTCAGTTGGCTTCGCTGAAGTCGAAGAGATCGACAAGATCAACATCTATCATGCAGGACTGCTCGCTATGCAACGCGCGGTAATTGGTCTCACGTCACAGCCCGATTTCATTCTGGTGGACGCGCGCAAGATCCCTAATTGCGCAACTCCACAACGCGGCATTATTCGTGGCGACGCATTGTCAGCGAGTATTGCAGCTGCTTCTATCATCGCGAAGACAACACGCGACGCGCACATGCTCGAACTCGACGGTGTTTACTCAGGTTATGGTCTTGCATCTCATAAGGGTTATCCCACACCTGAACACTGTCGAGCCCTGAAAGAACTTGGCGCACTACCAATTCATCGACGCAGCTTTGCGCGAGTTCGCGAAGCACTCGGTCTCGATCCAATTCAGGCCGAACTCTTCGACACTGACGCTTCGATTCCAAGCGATGTTGTTGCGGAGCTGGTGGCGGAGATGTCAGCGGGCCAAGGCTCGTAGCAGTTCAGCTTTTGAACTCTTGCTAAACTCCAGTGTTGATGTAGTAGTCAACGATAAGGAATTGCAGTTCGGAAGGCTGGCTTGGCCCCAACTCAATTGGATGTTTCAAGTCTTGCACTTAGATGCGAGTTGAAGCGGGTGCAAGCCACTACTCCCAACTGCAATTCTCCTAACCTTCCACATTTACTTCAGAACTGAATTTTAGGCACAGGACCATTTGTTAGAAAACCAGATCCATTTCACCACAGTTAAAGAATCACTTTAGGATTCATTGCATCCATGGCTTCGTTAACTGAATACAAGAAGAAACGAAAGTTCGACAAGACGCCTGAGCCTGGGCCAAAGAAGAAAAAGTCCAGGACCGGACGCATGTTTGTCGTGCAGAAACATCGCGCGACTCAGTTGCACTATGATTTCCGACTTGAAGCGGACGGCGTCCTGAAATCATGGGCCGTACCGAAAGGTCCATCGCTTGATCCATCGGTTAAGCGACTCGCGATGCAGGTGGAAGATCATCCGGTCGATTACGCAAAGTTCGAGGGAGTTATTCCAGAAGGTGAATATGGCGGTGGTACTGTGATGGTTTGGGATTATGGGACCTACGAACCGGAAGAGACGGACGATGTTTCAGCCGCACTGAACAAAGGAGAGCTGAAGTTCACACTCAATGGTGACAAGTTAAAAGGTTCGTGGGTGCTTGTACGAACGCGCGATCGTCAGTGGTTGTTATTGAAGCACCGCGATTACTACACCACGAATGAAGAGGTAACTGACCTCGCTCCGGTGTCTATTCTCACCCGTCGAACACTAGCAGAAATTGCAGAAGATGAAGGCGGCAACATTAGGAAGGCTTCGACCGGAGATCCTAAAAAGATCCCACGTCGAACTGGCGTGAAGCGTAGAAAGAAAGGTGCGAAAGCAAAGGTCTGGCACAGCCGCGCCGGCTAAACCTC
>PSRF01000149.1 GCA_003175865.1 Blastocatellia bacterium | reverse complement strand
ATGGCTATTTGTACCGCAAATACCACAAACGGAAGTTTGTGGATTCTTCAGGTTGTTTCTAAGAGTCAACGCTTAAAAGAAGTTTGCGCGCTTGCGAACGGACATTGACCTGACCTCCAACCATCATTCGCAGGCGCGTAAACCTTCTCGCCGGCAAATGGGTAGAAGCGATCTGAATGAACTACACACTGCCGTGTGTAGGATTCCTTCTGTTATCTCGGCGAATTAAATTCAGCTCTGAGTTACTCCCCCAATGCCAACGTCATGAGACGCGTATTCGTGGATCCAACCAACGGTAGACCATATCCGTAACCATGTTCGCGACGATATACGTGATACTGATCACAAGCACACAACCTTGCACGACTCTGTAGTCTCGTTTTCCAATTCCGTCTTCCACTAACAACAGTCCAAGTCCAGGCCAGCCAAAGATCTTCTCAGTGATGATTGCACCCGCCAACAGAATGCCCAATTGTAAGCCCAGGATGGTAACTACCGGAATCAGTCCGTTTTTAAGGACATGTTTATAGATTACCGTTCGCTCGCTGAGTCCCTTTGCTCGCGCCGTTCGCACGTAGTCTTCGCCGAGCTCCTCGATTACAGAAGAGCGCACCATACGTGTCAGTATTGCGGAGAGTGCCGCGCCTAGCGTAAAAGCTGGAAGGATTATGTCACTCCAGTCGAATCGCCCTGATGGTGCGAGCCAACCAAGTTTCACCGCAAAAACATAAACGAGCATTGGACCAATTACGAAACCTGGCAGACTGATTCCAATCAAGGCTGCGACAGAGGCCGCACTGTCGATCCAGGTGCCTCGATGTGTGCCAGCGACAACACCGAGTGGTATTGCGATCAGGACTGCAAAAAGCATTGCGACCACTGCTAACTCGATCGTGGCAGGATAGCGTTCAAGAATTAAGTCGATGACGGGTCGATCGTTTCGAAAAGACAATCCCATGTCCCCATGAAGTATGCCGCGCCAATAGTCTGTGTAACGATTCTCGAATCCATGCCAAACGAAGTGACGCTGGTCTTGAGTGTCACGGGGAAATGAAAAAAAGAAAGGGGGGCGGTCGAGACCGTGCTTTTGACGAAACTGCTCGTATTGTTCGGGAGTGGCTTGATCGCCTAATACCGCAATCGCTGGATCGCCGGGAACTAATTCGATTAGGACGGTGACCAGGGAGACAACCGTCCAAACGACCAGCAGCAGGATAAGCAGGCGTCGGAGAGTGCTCAGAATCCGATACTTAAAAATCGTTCGCACTCGGGCGAGTTCTCATTTATGTGAATGGAAACTTGAAAGACGTGTGGATGATAGCACAAGAGGAATGCGACCCTTGTGACCGGGAACGGCGCACAAAAACGTAGCCCGGAGCAACTTCGAATACTCGCACAGCCCCGACAACCGCGCGCTTACCGAACATTACTCCGGGTCTACGTACCTGGTTGCAAACAAACTACGCTGCAACCAATCCCGAAATTTCATTCTGCCTTGCTGCCCATGTGCAAGGCTGCAATCCCGCCAGTCAGATTCTCGTAGGTCACCTGACCGAAGCCTGCCCGCTCCATCAAGGTCGCCAACTCCAACTGATCCGGAAATCTACCAACCGACGCCGGCAAGTATGTGTAAGCCGACTTCGAACCGCTGATTATGCCACCCATCAGTGGCAGCAATCGTGTGAAGTAGACCCCAAAGATCGATCGAAGTATCCGACTTGAGGGCTTTGAAAACTCAAGCACTGCCACCCAGCCACCTGGTTTCAAAACCCTCCTCAATTCTGAAAGCCCTTCTTCCACGCTCGACAAATTTCGCAGCCCGAATGCGATAGTCACTACGTCGAACGAGCGGTCCGAAAAAGGCAGACGCAGTGCGTCACTTTCAATGAGTCGGATATCGCTGTGGACCTTACCGGCCGCGATCTTCAACATCGGCCGGCAGAAATCAGTACCCACAACGCGCGCCCCAGATACTTCAAATAACGTCTGCGAAAGATCGCCCGTGCCACAAGCCACATCCAGAACGCTGCCCCCACCGGACGCTAACTTGTCTTTCACTCGTCTGGCCACAAGTCGACGCCATCTTTTGTCGACATTCGCGGAGAGCAAGTGATTAAGAACGTCGTACCGACCCGCGATGTTGGAAAACATCTCTCGAACGCGGGCGGCGTGCTCATTTGCGGCACCCCTGTTCTCAGACACAGTTAAACCGTTTTGGATGGAGGTTTGGTTGCAACGGGCTTGCGAAAAATTTGTGATTACCTGGGATTCGGAGTTCCTGCTGGTTTTGCTGGAATCTTTGACGGAGCACTTGAAGTGTCAATAGCACCAAGAATTTCATATGGGATTCGGTTTTCCAAGACTGCTCTTAAATGAACCGGATCTCCAGTGATGATACTCGCAGTTTTAGCCTCTTTGAACAGACGAGTTGCCGCACGCTGCACGTCAGCAGCCGAAACTTGCATGACTGTCATCGCATCTGGAACAGATTTCAGCTTGTAGGTCTCCTGGTCCAGCCAACCGTCAACAGCGCCTTCCGGCTTTGTTCCAGTCGATCTTTCCGCAATAACTTCGTTCTTTGCCCGCTCTAACTCAGCAGCGGACGGTGGAATACCAATGAGTGATTCAAATACCTTCCTGGCTGTTGTAATCACGTCGAGAACATTAGTCTCTTCGACTCCGGCTCCGAATATGAACATGCCTGGTAAAACATGAGTATCATTGCGCACGAAGGCTGGTTTTCGGGAGAGTACCGGCAAGGACTCCATCCAACGGCGATATGCCACCTTAGCTAAAACATCGGCAGCAACAGCGTCCGTATCTGATCGGGACAAACCGCGAACAGCAAGCCTGACTTCAGCCGTTTGCGAGGGAGAATTGATGATCAGCACTCGTGGATCTGGTGGCTGTGGCTGTCGAAACGTTGTAGGCACTAACTGGTCACTCTTACGCCAAGGACCTAGTAACTGACGCAGGATTCGCATCGCGTGACTTGGGTTGATGCCACCAACGATTCCGAGTGTTGCGTTATTTGAGTTCAGAAAGCGATCGCGCGCCAACATCAGATCGGCGCGGTCTATCCTCGCAACGTCTTCAGCCGATCCTTCCGACGGTTTACCGTAAGGAAAATCTCCAAACAGTCGTACCGCAATCGCGCGGTCAGCTACTACTGGAGGTGAAACAGCAGTTTCGCGGAGGATCTTGATGCGTGCCTGTCGTACACGGTCCACTACTTCAGGAGTCAATTGCGTTGAAAGTACTCCATTCCTAAGAACCTCAACGATTTTGTCGAACTCGGAGGCCTTGCCCTGCATAGTAATCGTTGTAGAGTCGTAATTAACTCGGACTTCAAGCTTACCTCCCATTTCCTCCGTAAAATAATCGACGGTTGCCGCATCAGGGAAAAGAATGTCTCCCAGGAGCGACATCTCCCCCGACCTGCCAGCCAAATCGAAGGCAGAACCACTGTGAATGCGCAACTTGATCAATACTGAGCTACTACCTGGCGCTGGCCACAGGAGGACATTGAGCCCATTAAGCAGTTGCTCTCTCTGAGGTTCCCCTAGTCCCTGTGACCTCGGTGCGGGCACGGCGGACAGGAAGACAACGAGCAGGCAGACCATTCGAAGCGATCGAAAGTAACGGATTGGAAATTTCGCCATTTTTAAGGTACTGGTCTCAGGTAGATAGGCTACGATTCACGCTGAAAATGGGGACGAAAACATCTTAGATGCGGGTTTCTTGCTCGTCAACCGTTTGGCTTTTCCCTGCATCCAAGGCCTTGACCGATGAACGGTTGTAGGTATTTGACCGACCCTTGAGCGTCAAATTTCTATATACTTGCCGCACTTAACGCTGGAGTCTGCAAAAACGGCCAGCTAAAACTTTTAAGCATCGGCGTAACTTTTTGATTGTTGTCGGTAATAAGAGTAGGAAGCGATTCCTGCAGGATTGAGAGCTTGAGTGGCTGAACGAACCGCAGATGAACTCTTGCTTGAACGGGCAGGAGCAGGCGATCAGAGGGCTTTTCTTGAGTTGTATGAACGGCACCGTTTGCCGGTTTTTCGGTTTGCGTATCGGTTGCTCGGTTCGGTCGAACTTGCGGAAGACGTCACGCACGATTGTTTCTTAAGTTTGTTGCGAAAGCCCGGTGCCTTCAACCCGCAGCGATCGTCGTTTCGAACTTACTTGTTTGCTGCGGCGCGAAACTTGGCGTTCAAGCATTTTCGCGATTCAGGACGAGAAGCAACGCTCGATGAGTTGACAGAAGAGCCGAGTGCTGCCGAACGACAACAGCCATTGAGACGCGTGCTGAATGAGGAGCTTGCTCTCAAGGTTAGAGAAGCGGTCATGAGCTTACCGCCTCTGCAACGCGAAGCTCTTATCCTCTTCGAGTATGAAGATCTCTCGTTGAATGAAATTGCAGCGGTGACCGATACCGACGTTGGCGCTATCAAGGCCCGCCTTTATCGCGCCCGAGAGCGACTGAAACGAGCGTTGAGGCCTTATTTGAGAGGCGATAGGGAATTGAATAGTGGTCGGGAAATTGTTACTTTGAGGGAGGCCTGAGATGAGCGGGATTGAGCCCGGAGATGAGTTTGTTTCGGAAGATAAGCTCAAGTCGCTACTCGAGCGCTGGAGCGCACCAGGTCCCTCGAGAGTTCTCGACAAGCGGATCGAAACAAGCTTTGCAAGAGAATTTTCAGGTGCAGACGGGCTGTTACAGTCGGTGCTGCCACCCCAATCGCGAGAAGAGGTAGTATCGATGAAGTTTTGTTCCAGATGCCAAGAAGAATTTGCTGATAAGTTTAGCTTCTGCCCAGTGGATGGCACTCCATTGAGCACTGTTGCAGCAGCGACTGAAGAACCCAGCTTGACTGTCAGCAATGAGGACGCTAAATCCCCAGCAAGCGCTATTCCTCCCATTAGCGTCAACGAACCCGTAATCACGGCTCCTCCGTCCGACTTTTCGATAACCAGACCGGCGGCTGCCGCTACGTCCATCTATCACCCAGAACGTGAGGAATACCACCTGACTATGATGGATGATTCTGGACTTGTTTCTCGCCTGTCGCATGAACTTAGAGATGTCGCCCACGAATATGAGTTGACGTGGCCGGAGTTTAAGCGCGATCCATTTGGATTTACCAAGAGAACATTTATCGGCTACGGCCAGATGCTCGGCAAGTTCCTCGGTAATAAGAATGTTCTGCTGGCCATGGGTGCTGCTGTGCTGGCGATGTTGTCGCTTGTCGGTGCCGTCGCATTTCTCGATCGATCCAGGTCTGCGACATCGTCGCGAATCGGCGTTATCGCGTTTGCCGTGATTGCTGCTGGGATGCTGGTCGCTCTCTTTTCGACATGGCTTGGTCGTGAGCGTGGCGCCGCAGTTATGGGAGCAGAGCCGTCGGATTCACGATCAGTCGTGTTTGCGATGATCAGTTCCTTTGTTTTCTTGTTTGCGATTATTGGCGTAGTCCTTGCGATTGATCGCAGGGCGAAACACGCCGCAGAGTTGGCACAAAATCAGGAGGACTTGCAGGTTGAGCAAATGCTCGACATTCCGAATGAACAACCCACGCCGGATCCAGGAACAGCTGGGCTGAATAAGGGCAACGGTGGTGGTAGCAAACCGAAACCTGAAAAAGCAGCCGGTGGTGGCGGTGGTGGTCGTGAAGAACAAAAGCCAGCATCGTTTGGTAAGACTCCACAAGCTTCATTGACCGTACCGCAAGTTGTTGCGCCGGATCCGAAGCCACCACAGATCAAGAACCCATCATTGCCGGTTGCTGCGACAGTTGTGGCGGATCCACTTTTAGTCCCACCAGACGCGCGAGTGTTGCCGTACGGTGATTTCAAATCGAAGAGCACGGATCCCTCGTCAGGACCTGGAACTGGAAACGGCATCGGTACGGGTACGGGCGGCGGTATTGGACCGGGTGAAGGTGGTGGTATTGGACCAGGCCGGGGTGGAAATATCGGTGGCGGCGATCGTAACGACGGCGGCGGTGGACCAGGCGGTGGCGGCGGCGGTTACGACAAGATCTTTACCGGTAAGGATGTTACTTCCAAGGCTCGTTTGATCTCCAAGCCTGAACCGCAGTACACGGAGGAAGCGCGCAAGAATCAGATCACTGGAACTGTCGTGCTGAAGGTGGTCTTCTCTTCAAACGGACAAGTCACGAACATCAGAACTGTTTCGGGATTGCCGTACGGTTTGACCGAGAGAGCAATCGCAGCTGCGCGTCAGATCAAGTTCGTTCCTGCGACGAAGGACGGACATCAGGTCTCAATGTGGATGCAGTTGGAATACAACTTCAACCTATATTAAGCACTAATCAGAATTCAAAAAATCAGACGTAACGTTCAACGAAACGTCGAATACGCTTTACGCCTTCCTGTAATTGAGCCATTGATGTGGCATAAGAGATACGCACAAACCCTGAAGCGCCGAAACCTGTGCCATCAGTTACAACAGTCTGTTCTTCTTCGAGTAGTCGCTGTGCAAATTCTGCTGAGCTGGACAGGCCATTCCGCAAACAACCGCGGACATCTGGAAATGCGTAGAACGCTCCTTCAGGTTCAGCGCACTTGATTCCGGGGATATCTCTCAGAGCTTGTAGCAACCACGCACGTCGCTTCGTGTACTCCCCAAGCATTGTCGCAACTGAATCCTGTGGACCATTGAAGGCCTCAATTGCCGCCCACTGTGCAATTGAGTTTGGATTTGAAGTCGAATGGCCCTGCACTTTCAACATGGCCTTTACCCACTCTGCAGGTCCCAGCGCATAACCCATTCGCCATCCGGTCATCGCGTATGTTTTTGAAAATGAACCTGCGATCACGAGTCGTGACTTGAGTTCTGCGGGAAGGGAAGCAGCGCTAAACACTCGAGCGGGTGAATAGACAAAACGCAGGTAACACTCGTCCGATACTACGTAAATTTCTCGCTCGGTTGCGATCTCTAGAATCCGTCCAAAACTCTCAGGCGGAATAACGCGACCTGATGGATTAGACGGCGAATTAAGTATGAGAAGTTTCGTGTTTGGAGTAATAGAGCGTTCAAACTGTTCCGGCGTCAGAAGAAAGTCAGTCTCTTCTGTTTCGATCGTAACGGGATTGCCACCGGCAAACACAACGATTTCCGGAAACGTAACCCAATACGGTTTCGGTATTAGAACGTCATCCCCTGGATTGACGACGGTAACAACAGCATTGAAGATTCCTTGTTTGCCACCTGACGTTCCCATAACCTCGTTCGGCTCGTAAGTAGTACCAAATTCCTTTGCATAGAAACCAATGATTGCTTTCTGCAGTTCGCGAGTGCCGCCAGTTGCGGTGTACTTGGTTTTCCCTGCTGACATTGCTTCGGTAGCCGCGCGCTTAATGTTATCAGGGGTATCGAAGTCCGGTTCACCGGCGCCGAAATCGACGACGTCTGCGCCTGCGGCGCGCAAAGCCTCGGCGGCCTGCGCTGCAGCCAATGTTGAAGACGGCTGCATGCGAGAAACGTTTTGTGAAACGACAAATGGAGAAACTGCGGGCCAAGTTTTCATTTAGGAGTGACCTCTGTGCGAGATATCGCGAGTATAGCACGCGTCTTTCAGCACCCGATTTATGCTCTCTTCAATTTTTCTTTCATCCGCCTTTCGATGAGCGGAGGCACTAACCCCTCGAGTGCACCACCAAGCTCAAAGACTTCTTTGACCAGTCTTGAGCTCACATATGAGTATGTCTCCGCTGGCATCATAAATACTGTTTCAATCGTCGGTTCGAGTCGGCGATTCATGAGCGCCATCTGCAGTTCGTATTCGTAGTCTGAGATTGCACGAATGCCTCTGACGATTGCGTTAGCCTGTTGAGCGACGGCGTAGTTCACCAGGAGACCTCGAAATGAATCGACTCGTACTTCGCAGTTGCCCTGGCTGATGCCCTTTAAGATCTCGTCGAGCATGTCTTGCCGTTCTTCGATTGTGAAGAATGGTTTCTTTTCAGGATTCACGAGAATACTGACAATGATCTCGTCAAACAGTTTGCAGCCTCGCTCGATGATGTCGAGGTGTCCGTTGGTTACGGGGTCGAAAGAGCCGGGGTAAATGGCGCGTCGCATGGGCCGATGGTAAAGGGTTTAGTGTCAAATGGTAAATAGCGGAAATCCTTGGTGCTTTCGTCTCGACAGGATAGAATCCAAACACTCAGGAGCTTGATATGGCTGGAATCCTCTCACCCACAGATACTTACTTGCAAGAAGCGCTAATACTTAACGTGGCGGGCGTACTTACCACCGACCAGTTCGAACAACTATGCGCAGTAAACCGCGATGTACGGCTTGAACTCACCTCAACCGGAGAACTCATTGCAATGCTACCCACCGGCTCGAAAACGGGAATTCGAAACGCGAATCTGACTTATCAACTAACAGCATGGGCCCTAAACGATGGGTCAGGTTTCAGCTTTGACTCGTCAAGCTTATTCACCCTACCAAATGGATCTATGTACTCCCCCGATGCGTCTTGGATTCGGCGCGACAGATGGGACCAGCTAAGTGAAGCCAACCAGGAACGTTTCGCACCGATATGCCCGGACTTTGTAGTTGAGCTTCGTTCTCGGACTGATAGCCTTAAACGATTACAAGCAAAGATGAGGGAATTCATTGAGAATGGCGCATCCTTGGGTTGGCTGATCGATCCACTCGAACGACTCGTATATGTCTATTCGGAAGGCGCAGAGGTCCAGGTGTTGGAAAATCCTAAACAGATATCGGCTGAACCATTACTTAAAGGGTTTGCATTGCAAATGGAGCTAATCTGGTGAGCCCTTCGCAGCATTGATAGATAATTATCCGCGTCTTTGATTCGCTGTAAACGTGGTCGGCAATTAACAGTCCTCGACAAATCTGTCCGATATCCAGGAAGGCGCTTCAATGGAGGATGCCATGACAATCAAGAGAGTGTACGTGTTCTGCGGTGTTGTTTTGTCCGCATTGGCCATAACATTTCTTCGAGTGTCGGCGAATAAGGCTGAAGTCAATAGTAATAGCTTGAGCCCAACTGTCTTTCAACAAGAGATTGCGTCTGAGCCCAAGTCCACGATTGGAGTGAGAAGCGTGATGGCCGTTGTTATTAAGGAGGTGCTT
>PSRF01000069.1 GCA_003175865.1 Blastocatellia bacterium | reverse complement strand
GCAGGTGTTTCGCTTGAGGATTTCGGTGTAACTACAAGGTCCCGGGTTTTTACTTCATCAGTAGATTGGAACCCTACTTCGAGGTTCTCGGTGAATACGGGGTACAACTACAACTGGATGAACAGCAACGCCGTCATCAACTATTTCTTCAATAACATCCAACATCCACAGGGTCACAGTCTTTACTACGTGAGGAATAACTTCTTCTTTATCGATACGACTTCCCTGCTCTTTCCCAGGGTTACCCTTTATGCGTCGTATCGAATCAACAAAGACAACGGCCAGGGTAGCCGCGTCACTGACCCTGTTGGTAATCCTGGTTTTCTCGTCTCTTCGTATCCAATGAGCTATCAATCGCCCGAAGGACGGCTGGCGTTCAGGATTAATCGACGACTCGATTGGAATGTTGGCTACCAGTATTACAACTACAACGAAAGCGCAATCGTTGGTCCGCGTCCACAGAATTATCATGCGCACCTGCCTTACACGTCTTTACGTTTCTATTTCGGTCGGAAGGAATAACCACAACCAATATGTATGCAAGAGGGAGCACAGGAGTATGGCAATGAGAAAAATCCTGGTGATAACAGTAATCACGATAGCGTTGATCCTTTTAGGCATTGTTTCTGTAGGCGCAAGCACAAAGAAACATAAAAAGGTTGTTGCAGATTTTGACGCAGCGGCGACCTATAAGTCCAAGTGCGTCTCCTGTCATGGCGCGAAGGCAGATAAAAAATTCGACGCAACCAAGGCAGATGATGATCTCGTGCAGGTGATTCTGAAAGGTAAGAAAGCCGAAAAGCCGCCTAACATGCCGGAATACGAGAGCAAAGGGATTACTGCTGATCAAGCGAAAGCGCTCGTGACGCTAATGAAGTCGTTGAAAGCTTAGTCGGAGACCTTCAAGTCATTCGTCAAAATTGACGCTGCGCTAATTTCCTGGTTCTACAGTCTGGGCTGTTCTCAGGGAAGCTGACGCGTTATTTGGCTCACGCTCGACCGTGGCACAATCAGCTATGCTGAAGTGGGTTCTCCGCAGCATACTAGCGATTACGCTTGCCTCGTCCGCCTCCGCGGTTCCCGGGGTTGCACCACCGCAACTGAAAACCGCCTCCACTCACCCAATTCAGTACTACCTCTCTCTGCCTGAGGATTGGACTGATGAAAAGAAGTGGCCCGTTGTTGTTGTTATCGAAAGCGCGGAGCGCGAATTCCTGGATGCGGCCACCGCTTTCGCTAAAGCTCGTCAGCATCAACCTTTCATTGTTGTCACTCCGCTCGTCGTAACGAGTGGTGGAACAGGTTACCGCAGTGTACCAACCTATCACTATTCAAACGCCGTCTGGGATCAGATCCAGGACTCAGGTCAATTCAAGTTCGATATGGATGGGATCACAGCCATCATGCAGGACGTGGTGAAGCAGTATGGCGGCGAGAATCAGTTTTTTCTTACTGGCTTTGAAGCCGGTGGTCATACTGTTTGGGGAATTTTGTTTAATCATCCTGAATTCGTGCGAGGTGCTGCGCTTGTGTGTCCAAACTACCTCGGCCGATGGGTGGATGAACAACACGTATCGTCCGCCACGGAAAGAGCGAACCTACCAATCCGAATTCTGATCGGTACGAAAGATGACTTGTGCTCGCCTGGTCATCCGATCTACACGCAAGTACAAAAAGCGACGAGCGTTGCACAGGCTAATGGATACAAAAATCTGTCGCTAACTCAGGTTGAAAGTAAAGGACATGAGCGTCTCGCTGATGAAGTGCTGGTCTACTTCTCGTCTCTGATACAGCGTTGATTCAAGACTAAGTCTTCCTTTTCCAACGCATGAAAAGGAAATACGGCACCCGGGTGATCTTTCGGAAACGAGCAGATTTCGTTAGCTCATCCTCAGTTGGTAAGGGTTCACAGAAATCTTCCAAAACGAATCCTGTTCGTAACGGTACTTGCATGTAATCTTCAAGCGGTCGATGGCGGCGCAACACACTCTTCTGAAAACGGACAGTAATCCTCTCCTCCCAAACTTTCCGTTCAAAATAATGATCAACTTTGAAATGGACCAAACGATGTCTTTCATTGGGATCGCGCTCCCACTGAGACACCGGAGCTGAAAAACATGGATGCAGAATACTCATTACCAACGAACCGCCAGGAGCTAGCACCCGATGGGTCTCACGCACAGCTCCCGGGTAGTCCTCCACGTCCATCAAGCTCATCGGAGCAACCACAAGATCAAAACTATGGTCAGCGATTTCATCCATCGCGTTCGCATTTGTACAGATGAACTTGATGTCTAGCTTCTCAGCTGCCGCCCGGTGCCGCGCGATTTGGATCATTCGCGCACTGCCATCCAAGCCGACCACCTGTGCACCGCGTCGCGCAAGCTCACGTCCATATCCGCCTTCTCCGCAACCGAGGTCGAGAACCCGCAAGTTTCGAACATCGCCCAACATCTCGAACATTCGAGGCATGAGGAAGAAATTTCTGTAGTCGTTCGTGTCGGCATGTGCGATCCAATCGTCGGCAATTGAGTCCCAGGATTGAGTAGATGAGTCTCCTGTCATTGATTTCACCTAATTTATTTTTGTTTGTAAGCTCTGAACTAACCCAGGTGACAGCTCTAAAACTCTTTGACTGAGGATACCACCGGACAACCAGGATTTGTCGAATTGTTTCACAGACTCGGGAGTGGGTAGGATTCCTTGCGTTGAAATAGCCTCACAGGGACCAAAAGCCTCACAAGGTAAATTCAATCACCGTTAAATATTCACACGTTAACGTGTAAACAACTTGTTGCCTGCGGCATGTCTGTTGCACTTATCACCTTCGCTCTCGGTGGCGACAACTCGCATTCACGAGACTGTGTAGAGAGAGAGTGCTGATGGCACTAAATCGTGACGGTCCTCGCCACCTGAGAGCTGAGATGTTCGATAAGCTTGAGCTTGTCGTGTTTTGTCCAGGAGACAAGCTAACGCGTATCGGACATTGGAAAAGAGGAGGTTGATCGTCATGATGTGGTTTCGAGTTTTCTGTTGGTTAGGTTTGATCTGCGGTATTGCTTTCGGCACACATGCGCACAAATCTCACGAAGACAACCAGCCGATCACAGTGACGATTACTACACTACGTCCTTTCCTGGATGGACCGACACGCACTTATAGAGTTGGACAACAAATACCTGTCGCAATCAACCTGACCAACAGGACCAACGAGCTGGTTCATTCGTGTCTGTCGAGTGACCTTTATCAGGATTTGCCGCAACTAAAACGAGACGGGCAGTTGGTCTCACACGCAAATTGGCAAACGTATCTACTCCAAACTGCGGCGAAAGAACAAACTTGCCAAAAGGAAGGTCTTCCCGATGACCTGGTGTTGCTGCCGAACAAGCCCACAATGGTTGACTTTCTGATTCTGGCTGACAATAGCTCTGAACCAACTGGCGCGCTCGCGTGGTACGACCAGTTGCAACCGGGTCATTACGAGCTGTCAGTGGAGAGACGCTTTGGTTGTTGTGGTGGGCCAATGGTTGAGTCAAACACAGTTGAATTCGACGTCACGCCTTGAGCGCGGTGCTTGCGTTCAACATCTGCGAGTTCTTAACCGCAAGCTACGTTTAGGCTGCGGGGACACCTGCCTTCATTTACGACTTACGATTTCACGATTCACGATTTACGAACTAATCGATATGAATGATGCCCCTCTGAAAAGCTTCTGAGACTGCCTGCGCACGGTCGTTGCAACCGAGTTTGGCAAAGATATTGCTCGCGTGGACCCGCACTGTACCCTCGCTTATCTCGAGAGCATTTGCAATATCTTTGTTGGAACTTCCCTTTGCAATTAGACCCAGAATCTCAAGTTCTCGCGTACTCAATTCTGATCTCGGAATCCTTTCAGCGAGGCGCGCCGCAATTTCCGGAGGAAGCAAACGCTGCCCCGTATACACGGCTCTGATCGCTCCAACCAAATCGTTTCCTTTAACGTCCTTCCGAAAGTACGCGCGCGCGCCAGCCTGTAACGCTTTGAAAATATCTTCGTCACCACTAAACGTCGACAACACTATGATCTTCGCCTTGGGAAACTCTTTCACTATCGCAGCAATTGCCTCAGTGCCACTCAACAACGGAATTCGCAAATCCATCAACGTGACGTCTGGTTGTTGCTCTTTGAAGAGATCAATCGCCTCTTGGCCGTTTCGGGCCTCGGCGATAACAACCATGTCAGGTTGGCTATTGATAATCGCAGCGAGACCAGTGCGCACCACGAAGTGATCTTCCACGATCATTATTCGGAGTCGTTCGTCGCCCATTGAAATTCAGATTGGGACTTCAACCAGTAATTCAGTGCCTCGGCCCAGCTGACTCGTTAACGTCAGCCGTCCACCGATTCGCTCTGCACGTTCACGCATGCCCATCAAACCATAGTGACCCACACCTAACGGGATGATGTTGTCAGTATCAAAGCCGCTACCATCGTCTTGAACAGAAAGCATTAACGCATCGGCATCGTATTGCAGCTTGATCTCGATATTTTTTGCCGACGCATGTTTGACAGCATTTGCCATTGCCTCCTGAAAGATACGAAGGATGTTCTTTTCCAGCACTGGACTGAGTCTTCGTGGCGTTCCCACCACCTGTACCTTTGCTTCAGCCGCCGTTGTTGCAGCCATCTTCGCAGCGATTTCAGGAAGCTCAGCCGCCAGCTCGTGTCTTTCGAGTTCATCTGAACGGAGGTCTGATACTGCCCTGCGCGCTTCCGACAAACTGTACCGAACCAGACTACACGCTTGATCAAGACGCTCACTTAGACTCGGTGGCATCTCTGTCGTTTGCATGCTCACTGATTCGAGTTGCAGTGCAATGCCAGCGAGGTTCTGGGCCAACGTATCATGAATTTCACGTGCAATTCTGTTTCTTTCTCCCAACACTGCCGAGTAGCGCGCCTTCAACTCAATCATTCTGAGTCGATACAGCAGGAACCCTATCAACAATAAGATTGCTATCAGCAACCCGCCGAAGAGCGTCGTTTGGTAAAACCGTGGCTTCAAGTAGAAGCCATACGAAGTACCTTCTTCGTTCCATGGTCCATCCAGGTATCCAGCAATCACGCGAAACCTGTACTGCCCCGGTGGTAAATTTGCGTAGTAAGCAAACCTTCTTACTCCGGCATCAACCCAGTCCTTATCAACTCCTTCCAGTTTGTATTTGAAGCGAAGTTTTTCAGGTGAGACATAGCTGAGTGCGGCAAAGTGGATTTCAAATTCTCCTGAGCCAACCGGGAGTTGAGTTTCTGGAGTAAGTTGAAGTTGCTGTTTATTAATGACGATCTTTTCAATATGTACGGGAGGGACGATTCCACTGGAATAGAGTCGATTTGGATCAACAACTACTACACCTTTCATGGAACAGAACATCAAAGTGTTTTCACTCGTCTTCCATGCAGCTGGCTGATTTCCAATGTTATATGCTCGAGTCTTCATTCCATCGCGTACTCCGTAATCAATGGAACTAACCTTTTGAATACGACCATCGGCCAGATCTCGCAGCTCGGTTTTACTGACCCGGAAAAGCCCCTGCGCACAACTAAACCAAAAATTACCTCTGCCATCGTCGAGCATTGAATAAACAAAACTCACCAGCAATCCATTCTGGGAGTTGAAAGTAAAAAACTTTCCGTCTTTAAATCTGCTCAATCCATTGCGCGTCGCAAACCACAGCGATCCGTAATCATCTTCATAACTGGAACTCACTCGATTGCCAGCCAGACCATCCTTAGTCGTGTAGTTAACAAACCGACCGTCTTCATATTTGCTCAAGCCTCCACCGTGAGTACCAACCCAGAGAGCACCACGACGATCGAATAAGAGTGTTCGAATCTGATCACTCGCGAGACCGTCGCGCGTGGTAAATCGGGTTGGCCTTGCGCTCGGATCTAAGTACTCAAAGAGTCCGTCGCCATCAGTTCCGACCCACATATGATTTTTCTGGTCCCGATAAATTGCTCTGATCTCCGATGAGCTTTTCCATCCCGGCACTTTGTGCAAACCTGCTCGAGATAGGATCAGTAGATCCTGTTCGGCGCCAATCCAAAGATTTCCTTGGGAGTCTTCGGCAAGTGACTTAACTGATCCGATTTGATTTCCGTTGACGTCCTCGTAAGTCACCTGGCTGCCATTCCTGAACCCTACGAAGCCATTCAAGGTGCCGACCCAGAGCGTCCCTCGACTGTCCTGGAATACTGAGCGACTACTCTCGTTGGGAAGTCCGTCGCGTTTTGAAATCGTGAACAGTTGTTTTGTTCGCAATCGTGCAAGACCGTTTGACTGAAATCCGATCCAAACACTGTCTTCACGATCACGAAAGATGCTGTAAACCACCCCAGAACCGGAATTGTTTTCTCCGAGTGGCACAGCCTCAAAACTGTCATTTTTAAGTCGTACGACTCCTTCTCGTAAGGCAATCCAAAGTGTCCCATCGGAGTCCACGTATAGTTGATTGATTCGTTGGGGGCGTTCCCCAGGCCGGCTGAATGTTTTCAGCTCACCATTTTTCCACTTCTTCACGACACCATTGCGAAACCCGAGCCAGATCGAACCATCTTCACCAGAGGCCAGGTGATCCAACTGTTCATCACGTTTTCCCACCACACTTTTGACGACCGAGAACCTTCCGTTAATGAACTGGTGAAGATTCGACGCGGTCGCCAGCCAGATCTCTCCTGAAGGCTGAGTGGCAATCGCAGTGATCGAATTCTCAGTTAAACCGTCCGCAGTAGTGAAACGTGTGAAATTGCCATGAGAATAACGTGCAGCACCGAGCGGTGTACCGAGCCAAATGTTGCCGTCTCGATCCTTTCCAAGATTGAGCACGACATCATCGGGCAGACCGTCGGAAGTGGTAAAAGTTTTGAATACTCCGTCTTTGAGTAGCGTTAATCCGCCTCCATAAGTACCGATCCAGAGACCACCTTCATCGTCCTCCTGAATTGCCCATACTTCGTTGTCATGAAGACTGCCAGTTTCAACCGTGAAGGCGGTGAAGTTGGTCCCATTAAACCGCACTAAACCATAGTCAGTGCCGAGCCACAAATAAGCGTCACGTGTTTGAACGATTGCTCGGATTCGCGATTGCGTGAGGCCCTCCGCTTCACCCCAAAAATCGATTCCGCGGATCTCGCTTGTTGTCGACTTAATGACTACGTTTGATTTCGAGCCGTAGACAATCGCAATTGACAGGAGGACAACTGAGCCAATGAGGACACAGAGACTAACGATTCGCGATAGACCTTTGACGTCCAAGGACTGGACTCCTCGCGTAGCGTATAAAAAGTTGGATAAGGACAGCTAGGGAACCGAGAGCGGTAGCGACCGGAAGCCTCCACTCAAAGTTCGTTACGCAGTTTTAAAGCTCAAAAAGGAAGTTGCGTGTAGCATCCGGTCGCTACCGCTCTCGGTTCTCTAACTAGCTTTCCGAGACATGTTCTTGTGCAATCTTGTTCAACGGGTACTTGCCTGAGGCCGCCAATTATACTCAACCCACCTGTTTTGGGAATCATTCCTGAGGCACAACCGACGCGCCACTACGCGGATCGCATATTCATCTCTACGCGGTTGTGCAATGGTCACAACTCAAAAATCAACTAATGTCTCGCCTGATTCGTTCCCTGCA
>PSRF01000027.1 GCA_003175865.1 Blastocatellia bacterium | reverse complement strand
AAGAACAAACCTTGTTTCATCGTTGAAAGATGCCGAGCGAGGCGACTCTGCGGGTCTCTCTCGACATTGGTTTCGTCGAGTGTTCGTAGTATCGGAAGTCGCCCTCGCCCTTGTATTACTTATTTCAGCAGGCTTGTTAGTGCGCAGTTTCGGAAAGGTCCTCGAGGTTAAACCTGGATTTGATCCACATAACGTCCTAACCCTGAGAGTCGCTCTCCCGGTATCACAATACGACAAGGGAACCAAGGTCGCTGCTTTCTATGATGACGCCCTGACGCGAATCTCTGCGTTACCGGGTGTTGAACACACGGCAGCAGCTTTTCAAACGCCATTCACGTCTGGTGGCGACAACTCAATGTTTGCCGTTCGCGACCGAAAAACCCTTCCCGATCAACCTGGTCCTCACGCTGACTATGCTTTCGTTTCCTGGGACTATTTTCAATCAATGGGTCTTCCCATTCTTAAAGGTCGCGGTTTTCAACCGGGAGACATGAATATTGCAGGCCAATTTGGACCAAATTCGGTAGTTATCGTTGATGAAGAGCTGGCGAAGCGATATTGGCCCAATGGAAATGCAATTGGCGGAGGCATCAGTTGGTCAAGCGATGGTCCATGGGCGACAGTTGTCGGCATTTGTGCAACCGCACAGTTACAAGACCTTACAAAAGAGTCGAAAGGAACCTTTTATTTTCCAGCTTATTTCTCGTCGTCCACTATCGTAGTTCGCACCGCAGCCGACCCTCGGGCACTCACCCCGCTCATTCGAGAGCAGATCCTTGCTGTTGACCCAAATCAACCTGTTTACGACGTCAAGACGATGGACCAGCGCGTGGCGGCCTCACTAGAGACGCAACGCTTTGCTGTAGTGCTGCTCGGCATTTTCGGAGCACTCGCTTTACTCCTTGCGGCAATCGGTTTGTACGGGGTGCTTGCATTCACAGTGTCGCAACGTACACGCGAGATTGGAATTCATCTGGCGCTGGGAGCTCAGAAGCGCGACGTTTCAATGATGGTGATTAAGCAGGGAATGATGCTCGTGGCTTGCGGCACAGTTCTCGGAATGGCGGGAGCGTATTCGTTGACTCGACTGATGCAGAGTTTGCTTTACGGAGTCAGTGCCAAGGATCCATTGACGTTTGTTCTCGTGCCAGTTGTATTAGGCGTTGTTGGGTTTGTTGCCTGTTACGTTCCAGCGAGACGAGCGACGAAGGTCGATCCGTTGGTGGCACTGAAGTATGAATGAAGAGAGTTCAATCTATCGAGTCTTTGCAAGACTGATGGTGATACCACGGCCCTGTGCCGTGGAGTCCTCATGGTTACAGCTACCAACAGAGCTACTTTCTTCTTCGCGCGCTACCAGGGGATTGGGTCGCCGCAGTAGCTGACGGCGTAAATACCACGGCACAGGGCCGTGGCATTAAGCACAGAGTGGTCAAGGTGAAGGTCGTGCAGGCGAATACAGAGCAGAGTGTTGATGCGAAGAAGCGGAGCGTTTGGCGCATCGATCGTTCTACGTCGAGTGTGAAATTCAGTGTAAAGAAACTGCTCTTCATCACTGTGAACGGTCTCTTGTCAGACCTCGATGGTTTGATCGTCTTCGATGAGAACGTCCTCTCGCAATCATCGGTGAACGCCAGCATGAGCGCGGCGACGGTCGACACTTCAAACAAGCAAAGAGATGCGCACCTCCGGTCTCCAGCTTTTCTCGATACGACAAACTATCCGCGCATCCAGTTTCAGAGCACAAAGATAGGGCGGGGCACAGATCGCGACATGCTCGTTGTTAAGGGCGTACTGACAATTAAAGGCTCAAGTCAACAGGTACAGCTCATTGTTACTGAGGTTGATCGAAGTAAGTCGCCCGATGGCCAAGAGGTAATCTACTACGTCGCTGAGACTGAGCTTGATCGTTATGCGTTTGGCATCAAGCAATGGCCAGGGGTGATCGGCAGAAAACTCAAAGTGGTGATTGATGTGCAGGCAAACAGGGAATGAAATTGCTGATTGCCGATTGGTTTAAGCGCGACCAGCTTGGACGAAAAGGCAATCAGGAATCAGAAATCAGCAATCTGCAATAGTGAGACGGGAGCAATGATGAACACAGTCTGGCAAGATCTTCGTTACGCTGCTCGCATCTTGCGCAACCGACCGGGATTCACGCTAATTGCGGTGATCACTCTGAGTCTTGGCATTGGAGCGAACACTGCGATCTTCAGTGTGGTAAACGCAGTGCTCCTAAGGCCCTTGCCTTTCAAGGAACCCTCACGAATTGTCGATATCTACGAACGTCGCGCAAACTCAGGCGCTGCTAACCTGCCGGTCTCAGCACACGAGTTTGCTGCGTGGCAACAACGTACGCATTCCTTTGAAACAATAACTCTCATCCAGCCAGACGGACTGACTCTCACTGGCAAAGGCGAGCCAACCATAGTCAACGTCGCAAGAGTGTCGACAGATTTCTTTTCTGTCATCGGAGTCCCACTCATTAGCGGACGAGGTTTTGTCACTGGAGAAGATCAAAACGGCGGCGCCAAAGTCGTTGTACTTGGTGAAAAACTGTGGAAGCAACGGTTCGGTTCGGATCCAAACGTCGTCAATCAAAGCATCACTCTAAATAACGAGAACTACAACATTGTTGGTGTGATGCCGGCTCTCGAATTGATGCCGGATGTGATCGTCCCAATAGACATGCGCGGAGAGGTGCAGAAAGTTGGGAAGCATAGCCATGAAGTCATTGCGCGACTAAAAGCCGGGGTCACGGTTGAAGAGGCGCAGGCTGATCTCGAGGTCGTCTCACATCAAATCGAGCAGGAGCTCGTTCAAGCAAACAAAGGCCATCTGGTTCAAGCCATACCAATTCATCAAGACGTGACGGGCGATTCGAGTCTCGCCCTCATAACGTTGTTCGGTGCAGTTGGGTTTGTGTTGTTGATTGCGTGCGCGAACGTTGCCAACTTGCTGCTGACGCGTGCTGCGATTCGTCAAAAAGAGATGGCGATCAGGACTGCGCTTGGTGCGGGACGTTGGCGGTTGATTCGTCAAACGCTCACAGAGAGTTTGCTTCTCAGTGCGTTGGGTGGGGGACTCGGGTTGTTGTCGGCGTTCTGGATTGTCGATCTAATAAGCAGGACAACAGTTATGAACCTTCCTCGATTGGAACAGGTCCGCCTCGACAGTCGAGTTTTGTTTGCAACTGTTGGCTTCTCACTGCTCACCGGACTACTCACCGGAATTGCTCCGGCATGGCGAAATTCGGATTCGCGTCTTTATCAGGGCCTGATTGATGGCTCGCGAGCGTCGATGGGTTCTGGCCGGCGGCGAATCGGCAACGCGTTAGTTGTCGTTGAAGTTGCCTTATCAGTGATCCTGCTTGTTGGTGGCGGTTTGATGCTCAAGAGTTTTGTGCAACTCGTCAGAGTCAATCCTGGTTTTAATCCACATCAAGTTCTCCGTCTTGATCTTGCTCTACCAAATCCCAAGTACAGAGAACCGCGGAAGCAACGTGGGTTTTACGAAGAACTATTGGCCCAATTACGAAGTCTGCCTGGCGTCGTATCGGTAGGTGCCACGACTCAAACGCCTCTCAATCCTGGTGACAACTGGTCAGGCTTTGCAATTGAGGGTCGTCCTGATCCGCCCGCGGGTGATCAGCAACAGGCAGCGACCCGCGTAGTTACAAACGATTACTTTCGATCGCTTCATATCCCGCAGCACAAAGGAAGATTCTTTAACGATGCTGATGCGCGGGTTGCATTGCCGGTGATGCGTTATTACGACCAGCAACCTTATCCAGCTCATTACAACGACCCGCAACCTGTGCCCGTCGCAATTATCAACGAGACAATGGCGAAACAGTATTGGCCAAATGAAGATCCAATCGGAAAGCGTTTACGGATCATCGCGAGCCCATGGATAACGGTTGTTGGTGTTGTTGGAGACGTACATCACACTGGGCTTAACACACCTCCAAACCCTGAAATCTATCTCTCGGATCTGCAGGAACCGAGTGGCTCACTGGCGGTGATGATCCGCACTTCAGGAGATCCACTGCAACTGGCCGAAGCAGCACGCAACGAGCTCAAGTCACTCGATAAAGATCTTCCTGTGACGATCACGACCATGGATCAGATCTTTTCGAACTCCGTCGCGAGTCAACGCTTCAACGCATTGCTCCTCGGAATCTTTGCGTTACTCGCCTTGATACTAACTACTGTCGGAGTGTTTGGAGTGATCAACTACTCGGTTGCACAGCGAACTCATGAAATCGGAATTCGTCTCGCGCTGGGGGCGCAGCATCGTGATGTGTTCCAGTTGATTGTTGGACAGGGTTTGATTTTGACATTGCTGGGAGTGGCTGTCGGCGCCGCCGGCGCTTTTGGTCTAACGCGCTTGATCGAGAACTTGTTGTTTGGGGTCAGTCCAACGGATGCGGTCACGTTTACATCAGTTTCAGTGCTCGTGACCGTGGTCGCTTTAGTCGCTTGTTATCTGCCAGCACGAAGGGCAACACGAGTCGATCCGTTGGAGGCAATTAGGTATGAATGAAAGGGGATTGTTGATTGTCGATTGCTGATTGCTGATTTGTAGGAGACACAACCAGCCATAGAACAAAAGCCAATCAGCAATCAGCAGTCGACAATCAGCAATCAAGGTTATGACTTCTATATTTCAAGACATTCGCTACGGGGTTCGGATTCTTCTTAAGCAGCCGGGCTTTACATTGGTCGCCGTTATAACTCTCGCGCTGGGCATTGGAGTGAATACCGCGATTTTTTCCGTAGTTAATGGAGTCTTGCTGCGGCCCCTTCCATTCAGAGAGGCAGATAGATTGGCACTTCTTTGGCACCGCGGGGCGGAGGCAGCAGGTGGAGATCGAACGCCACTCTCATATGCTGATCTGCTCGATATGCGTGCGCAGAATCGATCGTTTGAAGGTATTGCCGCTTATCAGTGGACTCAGTTGAACAATTCAGGCGGTGATGCGCCTATTCAACTGGCAGGTGTAAACGTCACATCAAATTTTCTGACGGTCCTGGGTGTGAACGTTCAGCTGGGGCGTGATTTTCAACCTAACGATGAACAAGTACGGGCACCCCAAGCGGTGATTCTCAGCGATGGCTTTTGGCGTTCGCGTTTTGGCGCTGACCAGAGAGTCATTGGCCACACCTTGAAGCTCAACGGCGTCAACGCGAACATTATCGGCGTCATGCCTCCTAGCTTTGATTTTCCAAGACCCGAAGTTCAGGTATGGAGCGCACTTCAACTAGAGCAGCCCACTCGCCGTGGTCCATATTTCCTGACTGGCGTAGCACGACTTAAACGAGGCGTGACAACTAGCCAGGCTCAGCTTGATTCGCGTCAAATGATCTCAAGCTTCGAGAAGTCGAATTTCAACCTCAATGTGTTTGCGGTTAACGATTTTATTGTTGGAGAAATTCGTCCAGCACTAATCGCTTTGTTTGTCTCGGTGACACTGGTGTTGCTGATTGCGTCTGTAAATGTTGCGAATCTCACACTGGTGCGCGCGGCCTCACGATTGAAGGAAATCATGATTCGATCTGCGTTGGGGGCAAGTCGCGCGCGCATTGTAAGGCGACTCCTGACGGAAAGCTTATTGGTAACACTGGCTGGTGGACTAGTCGGGATACTCTGTGCTTCTTGGGGTGCCTCTTTCCTGGTGAAGCTGGCGCCTCCGAATCTACCTCGGATCGATCAAATCAAGATAGATGGGACTGTCTTGGGATGGACCACTCTGATCTCATTGCTCAGCGCCATCGTGTTTGGATTGGTGCCCGCCTGGCAGAGTTCTCGACTAAACCTGAATGACATGCTTCGTGATGCCGGAAAGAATACGGGTGAAAACCAGAGGCGCCGGCGCAGTAGAAATATCCTGGTCGTTGCGGAATTGGGGTTAGCAGTAATGCTGCTTGCCGGAGCAGGTTTGCTCGTCAAGAGTCTCTGGCGTTTGGGACAAGTGAATCTGGGCATTAACCCGAACCGAGTCCTGACCATGAGTTACACCTTGACCGGCGACAAGTATAACGACGGCGCCGCGCTTCGTGATTTCGGAAGAAGCTTTGTTGAAGGCGTGCAGTCATTACCCGGCGTGAATGCAGTTGCAATTAGCAGCAGTCTGCCGCCAGATCAAACGGACTATTCTGATGTGTTCTACATCGAAGGCAAACCTATCCCGACGCAGCCGAACATTGCTTACTTCAGTTCGGTGAGTCCCGAGTATTTCAGAGCGTTGGAAATTCCTGTGCGACGGGGAAGGGTGCTCACGGAGGATGACAGGGAAAATGAACCTCTCGTATGCCTGGTCAATGAAACATTTCAGCGTACGTTTTTCGGTTCGGAAGATTTTTTAAGAAAACGCATCAATATCGATGCTCCGGGGAAGCCCAAGTGGGTAGAAATCGTGGGTGTTGTCGCGGATGTTAAATACAACGGTCTAACCGAATCGGTCCAGCCGATAATTTACCTGCCGGTCGCGCAGTCGCCGCTAAGTGCCGGCTTTCTGGTCGTAAAGACGACGCCTGAGGATGCCACCAGCCTGATTGGTCCAATACGAAATGAACTGAAGAAGGTGGATCCAGATCTGCCGGTGACGAACGTGGGCTCCATGGCAGATCAGGTGTCGAACAGACTGGCGGAACCACGATTCCGCACAGGATTGATCACGCTATTTGCTGTTGTCGCGTTGCTTCTGGCCTGCGTCGGAGTCTATGGCGTTATTTCATATTCCGTATCGCAGCGTACGCATGAAATCGGAATACGGATGGCTCTTGGTGCACGAGCCGCCGATGTTCAACGCATGATTGTGAAACAGGCAATTTACATGTCGGTTTTGGGAGTAATTGTGGGACTAACGATTTCGTTTTTCGTTGTTAGTTTGATGGTGAAATTGCTCTTTAACGTAACGCCGAGGGATCCAATTATTTTTGGCGCAGCGGCAGTTGTGTTGGCGACGACTGCATTTGTCGCGTCGTACATCCCCGCGCACCGTGCAAGCAAATTAGATCCACTGGTAGCACTGAAAAGCGAATGAAGGGATTGCTGATTCTCGATTGCTGACTGCTGATTTGAAAACACTCGAATTGGTGACTGAATTTAAATCAGCAATCAGCAATCAGAAATCAGCAATGAAATTATGGAGTCTCTAATCAAAGACATCCGTTATGGACTGCACATGCTGGTCAAGCAGCCATGGTTCACAGTTGTGGCCGTGTTGACCCTGGCATTAGGTGTCGGTGCCAACAGTGCAATTTTCAGCATCGTCAATTCGCTGCTTTTGAACCCGCTGCCCTATCGCGATTCTGATCGGCTGGCGATTATTTGGAGTCACTCACCCGGAGCAAATGTAGATAAGGATTGGCCCTCGCCCGGACAGTTCGAAGCGATCAAAGCCAATTCCACCGTGTATGAAGACATTGCGATCGTTCACGGCCGCAGTTTGAATGTAGGTGGACTCAGCAATCCAACTCGCGCTGGCGCAGTAGACGCGTCGTCAAATTTGTTGCCACTGCTCGGGGCGAAACCTTTGATGGGTCGTCTGTTTCTGCCCGAAGAAGACACACCTGACAAACCTAAGACAGTCATTCTCAGCAATGCGTTTTGGCGCCGTGAGTTTGGTGGAAACGAAAACGTACTGCAGAACACACTTCTCCTCAATGGTGAAAAATACGAAATCGTTGGGGTCATGCCTGCTGAGTTCTCGCTGGGCTATGAAGTCATACCGACGGTTGCTTCCGTTCCCGAGCCGGACCTGTTTCTACCCTTACCGATGGATACCAAACAGAAGCAGGCGCAGGGAGACGAGAATTACAACCTCGTGGCGCGACTGAAACCTGGTGCGTCAATCGCTCAAGCACAAAGCGAGTTAGATATAGCAACTAAACGATTGGCGGAACAGTTTCCTGATCGATATCCGGTTAGTCGTCGCTTCAGCTTCAGCATTAAGCCGCTTCTGGAACAGGTAGTCGGTGATGTTCGTCGCCCCCTGATTGTGCTGCTGGCAGCGGTCGGCTGTGTCCTATTAATTGCTTGTGCGAATGTCGCCAATCTCTTGCTGACGAGAGCAACAGTACGCGAGCGCGAGTTAGCCATTCGTACAGCACTGGGTGCTGCTCGCCTCCGGCTGATTCGTCAATTACTCACTGAAAGTGTGTTGCTCTCCCTCATTGGTGGCATCGTCGGATTGGTGCTCGCTTACTGGATGTTGGATGTATTGCGTTGGCTTAGCCCGAGCAACATCCCTCGCCTTCCCGCCATTCGGATGAACGGCCGGGTCCTGGCTTTTACCTCGGCGATTGCGGTGCTGACCGGGATTCTCTTCGGCATGGCCCCAGCGCTGCGAACGTCAAAAATCAATTTGAGTGAAGCTCTGAAAGAAGGCGCTCGAAGTGTCGTTGGCGGTCGTCACGAGAGGTTGCGAAAGCTGCTCGTCATTTCGGAGCTGGCTCTCTCGCTGGTTTTGCTAATCAGCGCAGGTCTCTTGATTCGCAGCTTCATTAGTGTCGAGCGAGTGAATCCGGGATTCAATGCTCAAAACGTTTTGGGAATGCGGTTGTCTGTAGCGGGCACGAGTTACAAGGGTGATCGTCGCGAGATTTTTTTCCGTGATTTGTTGGAGCGCGTTCGCCGTTTACCAGGCGTTAGGTCCGCCGGAATAGCGGATAACCTGCCGCTCAGCGGAGGCATCGGTTGGGGCGGCATTTCCATTGAAGGTTATCAAGCTTCAGCAGGCCAGGAAATGATTCAAGCTGATGTGCGCGTGGCAGGTGTCGGTTATTTCGAGACTATGGCGATTCCACTAATTAAAGGGCGTTTCTTCGATGAGCATGACACTAAGGACTCTTCCCAGGTAATCGTCATCGACGAGAACATGGCGCGGAACTATTGGCCCAATGCCAATCCGATCGGTGGACGAATAAGGTTTGGACGTGACCAATCCAATCCCTGGATGACTGTGGTGGGGGTAGTCGGAAGCGTCAAGCAATACGATCTCGAAAATGAATCGCGAGTTACCTTTTATTTGCCGGCCGCGCAAGGTCTCGGCGGCACCATGTATCTCGTGGCGCGCACTAGCAGCGCACCGGCAAGCCTGGTCGCAACAATCACCTCAGAAGTGCGGTCAATGGACGCAGACATTCCGATTTTTGATGTCAAGACGATGGACCAGCGAGTGTCTGAGTCATTGTCACGCAGGCGCTTTGCGATGCTTGCCTTGGGCGTCTTTGCGGGCGTCGCTTTGTTGCTGGCGATTGTCGGCATCTACGGTCTTGTCTCTTATTCCGTCGCACAACGTACCAATGAGCTGGGCATTCGGCTGGCACTCGGAGCCAGCAGAATTGATGTCCTGCGACTTGTTCTTTCAGCTGGCCTTAAATTAGCGGTAACCGGGATTGGGCTTGGCATCGTGCTTTCGTTTGTCGCCACGCGTTTTTTGTCCAGCTTACTGTTCGGCGTACGCGCGACGGATCTTTTTACATTCAGCGCGTTATCAACATTGCTCGTCGTGGTGAGTTTGTTTGCGTGCTACGTGCCAGCGCGACGCGCAACGAAAGTAGATCCGTTGGTGGCACTGCGATACGAATGAAAGGATTGCTGATTGTCGATTGCTGATTTAGGAGCAGTCGCCAATTGGAGAGTTTTTAAATCAGCAATCAGAAATCAGCAATCAGAAATAGGAAATTTAGGCCATGGACAACGTATTTAAGGACGTCCGCTACGGTTTACGCAGCTTCCGTAAACGACCAGGCTTCGCGATCATTGCCGTCATCACACTTGCACTTGGCATAGGTGCGAACACAGCGATCTTCACCTTGGTCAACGCGGTCCTGTTGCGGTCGCTGCCAGTCATTCATCCAGAAGAGCTTGTCCTGTTCAGCGATGTGACAGGAGAAGGTACTTCGATTGAAGACTCGCCGCGCACGGGCACGTGGAAACGCTTCTCGTATAGTTCATATCAATACCTTCGCGAGCACAATCAAACTCTTCAGGACATTGCTGCGGTACGAAGTGGTGAAACTCGATTGAGTGTTCACGGGAGTGGCGCGAACGAAGCCGCGCAACGTGCATCAGGTCATCTGGTCTCTGGAAATTTCTTTTCGATTCTTGGCGTGAACGCAATGCGAGGCCGCGTGCTTGTCCCCCAGGATGATATGCCGAACGCGCAACCTGCTGCAGTGGTCAGTTTTAAGTATTGGCAACAGCAATTGGGCAGCGATCCATCGGTCGTAAATAAACAACTGGTCATCAACAACACAACGTTCACGGTTGTGGGGATCACGCCACCCGAATTTTTCGGAGAACGGGTTCGTCGCTCGCCGGACTTTTGGATAGCTCTTTCTTTCCAGCCACAGATTGAACTGCGGGATTCTTATCTCAACAGTACTGAGGCGTACTGGCTAATGCCGATCGGCAGACTGAAGCAGGGTGTCGGAATCGGCCAGGCACAGGCCGATGTGAATTTCAGTCTTCGCCAATTCTTGACGCAGCAGGCAGGCAGCCAACTAAACGAAAAACGTCAAAAGGAAATTCAAAACACAAGTATTCAACTCGTTTCCGGTGCTGGCGGCATCTCGGGATTGCGGACGCTTTATTCGAAGCCTCTGCGTATGTTAATGGCAATTGTCGGAATGATCCTGCTCATCGCCTGCGCAAATGTTGGCAGTCTTTTGTTATCTCGAGCCGCAACCCGCAAATCAGAAATCTCTTTGCGGATGGCGCTGGGAGCATCGCGCATTCGCATCATTCGTCAGTTGCTTACTGAAAGCATGCTACTTGCGGCGCTGGGAGGTGCGCTTGGAGTTTTCATCTCGTACTGGGGCGTGAAGCTGTTGGTCAGTTTTGTCGCCAGTGATGCACCACTCTACACACGACCGGATTCTCAGGTGCTTTTGTTTACCGCGGGCGTTTCTATGTTGGCTGGCATTCTTTTTGGTCTTGTTCCAGCCCTACGAGCGAGCAAGACAGATCTGTCCTCGGCAATGAAGGAGAAGAACAGCACTGGTCGCGTTCGTTTGCTGCTGAGTCCATCGTCCGGAATGGTGGTGTTGCAGGTTGCACTTTCAATGGTGCTACTCACGGGTGCCGGGTTATTTGCGCGCAGTCTCTCAAAACTTCAAAGTGAGGACGTTGGTTTTGATCGCAGCAACGTCCTGCTAGTTGGAATTGATCCTCGGCTGGCCGGTTATAAACCGACTGAACTGGCGAGCCTCTACAGTCAACTGTTCGATCGACTTCACGCGATTCCAAATGTTCGATCCGTCACGATGGCAACATACTCTCCGATGAGTGGTACGGGTCGCACGAGTAGCATTCAGATCGCAGGTTATACACCACAGTCAGGTGAAGACTTCGATGTGGAAGATGTTCTGGTTGGTCCGGAGTACATCGAAACCCTGGGTGTGCCGCTTCTGCGCGGACGTGAGATTGACTTGCGCGACAATGCTGCATCCGGACGTGTAGCAGTTGTTAATGGAAGTTTCGTTTCACGTTACTTCAAAGATCAAAGCCCGATCGGGCATACGATTTCCTTCGACGGTGACGATGGCAAGCCCACACCGATCGAGATAGTTGGGGTCATCGGCGATGTTAAGAGTTCGGATGCTCGAGTGAAACCACGTCCAACGGTCTATCGCCCGATTCTGCAACTGCAAGACGAGTCTGCCTACTCCGTAAGCATTCATATCCGAACTAACACCGACCCGTCGACCATTGCGGGAGCGGCACGTGCGGCCATTAACCAGATCGATGAAAAGCTTCCCATCTTCGAAGTCACAACCTTGGATACCCAACTGCAGCAGAAGCTCAAGCAGGACCGTTTGATCGCGCAACTGGTTGGTTTCTTCGGGGCACTGGCGCTGTTACTCGCATGCATCGGCTTGTATGGGGTGATGGCCCATGGTGTTGCACGACGCACAAACGAAATTGGCATTCGCATGGCGCTTGGCGCTCGCGGCGCTCTGATTGCGCGGATGATTCTGCGTGAGACTTTTGCGCTGGTATTGATCGGGTTGTTGTTGGGAATACCAGCGGCGCTTTTCGCTGCGAAGTTTGCGGCGAGTCAACTGTTCGGACTCGAACCAAGCGACCCGTTGTCGTTGATTGGTGCTGCACTGGTTCTGACGATAGTCGCGTTGCTTGCTGGCTATGTACCAGCACGACGCGCATCTCGAGTGAATCCGTTAGTAGCGCTGCGGTATGAGTGAAGTAGTTGCTCTTTAGTAGCTATTTGAAAGAAACGAGCTTCTTAGTGCTGGGAGCGCAGGCGTCCTCGCCTGCTGTTCCCGCAAGAGGTCGTCTCTCGAAGGCAGCAGGCGAGGACGCCTGCGCTCCCAGCACTGAGTCGCTCAATTCAGTCAAGGAACTACTAAAGTTCACATTGCACGAAGTCCAAAGTATGAGGATCAAAAACCGTTAGGACAACCAGATTATGCTTTCGCACAGTCTCCAAGACATCCGCTACGCCGTTCGCATGTTGCGCAAGAATCCGGGCTTCGCAGCTGTGTCGATTCTTACCCTGGCACTCGGGATCGGAGCTAACACAGCAATATTCAGTGTCGTCAACGCAGTACTCCTACGTCCCCTTCCATTTCGTGAACCGAACCAACTCGTCCGCATCTACAGCGAATTTCCGACGATGCAGTTGTCGAAATTCTGGCTGTCGCCACCTGAGCTGATCGATATCCAGAGAGATGCTAAATCGTGGCAGGCCATCGGAGCATGGGCACCGGGTGGTCAAAACATCGGGACAGATAGCGAGCCACTACGCGTCACCTCAGCGGTAATCACAAGAGGAATGATCGACACCCTTGGTGTTCAACCGGAACGCGGACGTAACTTCACAGAAGAGGAAGATCGCAACGGTGGTCCAAACGTAGCAATCATCTCGCACGGCCTCTGGATACGAGCGTTCGGTGGCGCAAACGACATCATCGGAAAACAGATCCAGGTGAACTCACAATCTACAACTGTCGTGGGTGTGATGCCTCCGAACTTTGCCTTTCCCCCGGGCAGTAGCGATCAGGCTGATGTGTTTTTGCCATTCCAATTTGATCCGGCGAATCCAGGAAACCGTGGTTCACACTTCCTATCAGTCATCGGACGTCTGAAGCCTGGAGTCACGATCAGTCAGGCACGGAGTGAGATGACCAGTTTGATGGCGGGCTGGAAAAGTGAGAATCGCGCGCAACACCTTCTGAATCCCGAACGACATCCAGTAGTGATGTTGGGATTGCATGAAGACGTAGTTGGATCTGCGCGCAGAGCAGTGTTGTTGTTAATGGTAGCTGTGGCGGCTGTTTTGCTGATTGCCTGCGTCAATGTTGCCAATCTATTGCTGGCTCGTGCTGAGTCGCGTCATCGAGAATTCGCAGTGCGACTTGCGCTTGGTGCTGGCGTCAAGCGGATGATCCAACAATTTCTCGCTGAAGGATTCGTTCTGGTTTTCCTCTCTGCTGTGCTGGGAATTGTCCTCGCTTTTGTTGGTCTGAAACTAATACTCCTGTTTGCTCCTGACAGCGTTCCTCGTACGGATGAGATTCGAGTCGATCTGATTGTGCTTGCGTTTACGCTCGGGCTCTCTGTCGTTGCGGTGTTTCTCTTCGGCCTTGCTCCGCTGGCACAAGTCAGCGAGCGAAACCTTGCGCATTGGATTCGTTCTGCTGGCCAACGTTCTATTCGCGGCAGTAGCCAGTTGCTTCGTCGCACTCTGGTGATAGCGGAAATTTCGCTTGCTGTTGTGCTGGTGATCGCATCGGGTCTGATGATTCGCGCGTTCTGGAAACTGCAGGAGGTCAACACCGGTTTTGATCCAAACGGCGTGATGAGTTTCAGCATTAACTTACCTGCGACCAAATATAAAAATCCCGATCGACTTCGTTTTGCCGAAACTCTCCAACAGAGACTGGCCAGTTTACCGGGGGTTACATCTGCGTCACTTGCTGGTGGCCTGCCGCCACTTCGTCGAATAAACGCCAACGACAC
>PSRF01000051.1 GCA_003175865.1 Blastocatellia bacterium | reverse complement strand
ATAGATCACTGAACTGATCATGGCGGGTAGGGTTCTTATTGGGACATCTGGGTGGCACTACAAGCACTGGCTCGGCGTTTTCTATCCTCCAAACTTCCCGACTGATCAAATGCTAAAGTTTTTCAGCAGGCACTTCGACACAGTCGAACTAAACAATACTTTCTACCACTTGCCTCGTCCGACTTCATTCGACATGTGGCGTGACTCGACTCCCTCGCGATTTGTCTTTGCAGCGAAAGGAAGTCGCTTCATTACACACATGAAGAAGTTGAAAGATCCCGAAACTGCACTCGCGAAGTTTTTCTACGGTCCGGAACGACTCGGAAAGAAACTTGGCCCAGTACTCTTTCAACTCCCGCCGCGATGGAAAGTAGATACAGAACGCCTTAATGAGTTTCTTCAATCATTGCCGAAGGAGCATAAGTACGTTTTTGAATTTCGCGATAAGAGTTGGTTGCGCAATGAGGTATACGAACAGTTGCGTCAATTCAACGCAGCCCTTTGCATTCACGATCTCGGTGGGAAGCAAACGCCGCTTGAAATCACCGCAAACTTTAGCTACGTAAGATTCCACGGACCAGGCGAAGCGAAATACGCCGGGTCCTATTCAAGTAGCTCGTTGAAAACATGGTCCAAGCGGGTTCGAGATTGGCGGCGTGAACTAAAAGAGATCTATGTCTATTTCAATAATGACATCGGCGGGCACGCAGTTGAGAATGCCAAGGAGTTAAAGGAGCTAGTTTCGAGTTAGCGGCTCTGCCGCGTCCTCCTTTGCGGAAAGTCTTTGACTTTCCGCAGCGCACCGTAGTGCAGTAAGGCTCCGCCTGCACGGTCAGAGCCGGACACAATCTTTGACAGCGCACCGGAAAGCCAAAGGCTTTCCGCAAAGAGTGCGGCAGAGCCGTCAAAAACTCTCTCAGAAAAGGATGACTTAAAACTTGCTACACAGAGAGCGAGGGGGCATAGTGAAGAAGATAGAGCCGAATCTATTGAGTGATGAGTAGGTCTATCTACGCTTGAAGTACTGCACCGCGCGTTCGTGTTTTTCCGCAGCTTCCCGAGTCTTGAACGTCCCGAGGTTCTTTCGCTTGCCAGTTTTCGGATCTTTTTTCTTCGAATACAAACGGTACTCACCCGTCTTTAGCTTTCTAATCACGACTTACTCCACTGTCACTGACTTCGCCAGGTTTCTTGGCTGGTCAACGTCGCACCCGCGTCTCACCGCAATGTGATATGCGAGCAGTTGCAGGGGAATAATCGAAAGGATGGGTGAAAGCAGGTCGCTGGCTGGAGGAAGTTCGATAACGTGATCTGACACCATCGACGACATTGAGTCGCCTTCAGTGAGCACTGAAATCACAATGCCTTCGCGGGCTTTAACTTCGACAATGTTTGAGTGGGTCTTCTCGTAACGCAACTCCGAAGCACGGTTGCCATCTTCGCGAGTGTTGATAAAAAGGACTGGTAGTCGTTCGTCAATGAGCGCGTTTGGTCCATGCTTCATCTCGCCGGCAGGGTAACCTTCGGCGTGAATGTAGGAGATCTCTTTTAGTTTTAATGCACCTTCGAGCGCGACTGGGAAATTGATTCCGCGGCCGAGGTAAAGAAAATCGGTCGCACGGAAGAACTCTTTTGCCAACTCCTCAATTCCGTCTGATTCGTTCAACAAATGCTCGAGCTTCACAGGCAATTCAGCTAGCTGCTGCGCGTGATATCGCGCCTCATCTTCAGTAAGTGCGCCGCGCAACTGGCCCAGGTAAAGACCCAGAAGGTAAAGTGCGACCATTTGACATGTGAACGCCTTCGTTGACGCAACACCAATCTCAGGACCTGCATGCGTCAGTATCGTTCCATCAGCTTCGCGCATGATCATCGAGCCCTGAACGTTGCAGATAGCGAGTACGCGAGCGCCACGTTCTTTCGCTTCACGAAGCGCCGCAATCGTGTCAGCAGTTTCACCCGATTGCGAGATCACCAGCAACAGGGTGTTTTCGTCCATCACGGGATCGCGATATCGAAACTCCGAGGCGTAATCGACGTCCACTGGCACTCGTGCTAACTGCTCAATCATGTACTTGCCGGCCAGTCCAGCGTGCCATGATGTTCCGCACGCAGCTATTTTGAGCGACGTGAAACGTTTGAAGTCGGCCTCTGTGATGTTGCTCATCTCGTCGAGAAATACATGACCTGTGTCGAGTGAAATTCGACCCTGGACAGTGTCACGAACGGCACGCGGTTGCTCATAGATTTCTTTGAGCATGAAGTGCTTGAAGCCGCCCTTTTCGGCCATGATTGGATCCCATGTGATCCGCTGAATCGATGGCTGCACCGAGTTTCCTTCGAAGTCCGTTACGCGCACTGCGTCTTTGTTAATCACCGCGATTTCTCCATCGCCAAGAAAGAAGACGTCGCGAGTGTGCTGGAGAATTGGCGGAATGTCCGACGCAACGAAGAACTCGTGATCGCCCAACCCAATCACGACCGGTGGTCCTTGTCGCACGGCGATGATCGTGTCGGGTTCATCGGCGTTGATTATCGACAACGCGAAGATGCCACGAAGATCCTGCATGGTGGATCGCACCGCCTGCTCAAAACTCTGGTCGTGTTTCAGATACTCTTCAATCAAGTGTGCGATGATCTCTGTGTCAGTTTCAGTGACAAAGCGATGATCACTCTTGCGCAGACGATCTTTAAGCTGAAGATAGTTTTCGATAATGCCGTTGTGGACAACGACGACGCGTCCTGTGCAGTCGCGATGTGGGTGAGCGTTCTCTTCAGTGGGTCGGCCGTGTGTGGCCCAGCGCGTGTGGCCGATGCCGTAAGTACCGTCAAGAGGATTAAGTCGAATCGTCTCTTCGAGGTTTCGGAGTTTACCTTCCGCCCGGCGAATCTCGAGGTCATGACCTTCGTTGACTACGGCAATACCTGCAGAGTCGTAGCCCCGGTACTCGAGTTTACGCAGTCCGTCGATAATCAGCGGGACCACTTGTTTGTTGCCAACATATCCAACGATTCCGCACATGCTTCTTGTCCTACTTTTTCAGGGTTTTCTTCACCGTTGCGGGAACACCCGCGACAAGTGAGTCAGGCGGCACATCCTTCGTTACAACTGAACCAGCACCGGTTACTGATCGCGCGCCAACTCGCACAGGAGCGACCAGCATCGTATCGGAACCGATCTTAACATTCTCCTCGATGAACGTTTCATGCTTGTGCTTGCCGTCGTAGTTGCACGTAATTGTTCCCGCACCGATGTTAGTATCGTCACCGATTGTCGCGTCACCGAGATAACTAAGATGCATCGCCTTTGTTCCGCGACCTATCCGGGACTTTTTCACTTCGACAAAGTTTCCGACAGTCGCCTTTTCTTCGAGTCGCGCGTTCATGCGCAAGTGAGCGAATGGTCCAACGGAACAGTTCGACTCAATTTCAGAGTCAACTATTAGTGAGTGATCGTTGACAGTGACGTTATTGCCGAGATGTGAGCTTGTGATTCGTGCTCCTGACCGAATCACGCAGCCTTCACCAAGCACGGACTTACCTTCGATCGAAACATCGGGATAAATAATGCAATCACGACCGAGTTGGGCTTCCGCAGAAATGTATGCGTGGGAAGGATCGATGAAGGTTACACCACCTTCGATCATCAGTGATCGAATAGTGTTCCGACGAAGCAGGTTCTCAAACTCCGCCAGCTCGGCACGAGTGTTTATGCCCGAAACTTCACGAGCGTCGCTGTGCAGGTACACACCGACTCTATTGCCGTCCCGCAACAGTATTTCTGCGACATCAGTCAGGTAATACTCACCTTGCTGATTTGCTGGTTCTACTTTCTTGAGCGCCGCGAAAAGTTGTCGAGTATCAAAGCAGTAAATCCCAGAATTGATTTCACGGACGTGACGTTCTTCAGGCGTGGCGTCCTTGTGTTCCACAATACGTTGAAAGGCACCAGTTCCGTCTCGAATAATGCGTCCGTATCCGGTTGGATTCTCGAGACGCACGCTCAGAATCGTGCAGTCGTTTCGGCTGTTCCGATGTTCATCAACCAACTTGCGCAACGTTTCAGCGCGAATGAGCGGAACATCACCGGATAACACGAGCAATAATGAAGGTGAATTCTCGAGTTGTTTTCGCGCTGCTGCAACGGCATCACCGGTTCCTCTTTGCTCTTTCTGCAAAACGCAGGTGGCGAGATCTCCAACTTCAGACTCAACAGCCTTTGCAACCTCGTCCGCCTGATGGCCGACAATGACAAAAATAGTCTTGGGATCCAATGCCTTTGCAGTGCGGCAAACGTGTCCGATCAATGGCAATCCACCAAGTTCGTGCAGAACTTTAGCGCGCTTTGATTTCATTCTGGTGCCGAGACCCGCCGCCATTATCAGCACCTCAAGTGGTTGCGTGTTGTCGTTGCTCAAAAAATTCTCCACTGGTTTAGAGTGTAACTGCCGATCGCAAACGTGCGCGCTCACAACAAGCCATCACAACTTCCGCAAGGCTCCTCGAGTTGTGTCGAACTTTCTCGCCTTCATCGAGCAGATCGGCCTGCATAATCTCGGTTGCTTTATCGACCTCCTGGTCGAGAGGCTCGTCTAGTCCGATCTGATACGCGTGTTCTGCAGCGTATCGCTCAGCTTGTTCACTACTGATCCGTCGATCGTTAACAACGATGAAATCGAAGTGGATTTCAGGAGCGTACTGCTTGACTGTTTCGAGGTGTTTTCGTGCCGAGTAGCCGTCGGTCTCTCCGGGTTGTGTCATCAAGTTGCTTACGAAAATCTTGATCGCACTGCTCTCACCAATTGCTCGCGAGACGTCCGCGACAAGTAGGTTCGGTAAGATGCTGGTGTAAAGCGAACCTGGCCCCACCGTTATCACATCTGCCTCACGAATGGCCTTCAACACCTGAGGTAAAGGCAGACACTGTTCGGGTTCCAGGCGCAACCTGCGAATAGGTGCGCGGGAAGCGGTAATCTGGGTCTCACCGCGCACAACAGTTCCATCTTCGAGTTCCGCAGCAAGACGAACATCACTGAGTGTCGCGGGAAATATATGACCTTTGCTGGCGAGTACTTCTGATGAGAGTCTAATGGCCTCCGTGAAATCCCCGGTGACCTCAGTCAAAGCAGCGAGAAACAGGTTCCCAAAACTGTGTCCTCCGAGTTCACCTTCGCCCCTAAAGCGATATTTGAACAACCGAGACAACAAACTCGAGTCTTCGGAGAGGGCGATCATGCAATTTCTGATATCGCCCGGTGGAAGCATCTGCAGTTCATCTCGTAGACGTCCGGAACTGCCGCCATCGTCTGAAACTGTAACTATTGCTGACAGGTTCTCAATCCATGACGGAGCACTGTGTTTACCAACCCGTTCTTTTAGTCCGGCAAGCAAGGTCGAGAGACCAGTACCACCACCAATGGCGACTAAATTTTGACCTGGATTCATCATTGAATTTTGTAACTGGATGCGCCGACGAGATTAGCAGCGCTTATCAGATGATACCTCAAACGAACTTTCACACTGGCAAATTGTTGGAATTCTACGAGTGTCTCTTCGAGGCGGTTAGGAGGGTTGGCTAAAGATAAGCCGATCAAAATCCGGATCATTCCGAAGTGGGTTCAAGTCGTGATCATGCTGCGCTCTTACTCGAAGATTCGGCTGCAGATCCAAGGCACGTTGTAGCGATTCGAGTGCCAGATCAATTGAGCCCAGGCGAGCTCTTGTTGCGGCGAGTCCATAATGAATATGGGCGGCTTCGGGCTCTCGCTTTAGCGCGCGTTCAAACATCTCCTGAGCGGCGACATATTCGCCACGGTTAAGCTCAATTACGCCACGGTCATAAAGCGAATCAGCATCGCGTGGCAGCATGCTTTCTGTACGAAGTCTCGATTCAGCAATGGCGAGATAGGTCCGGGCACGAGCCGCGACCTCTGATACTTGAGAATACTTATCGAGCAGACTGCGAAACTGATTCCTGGCCTCGGCGAATCTCCCTCGTACAAACTCCTTATGCGCGCGTTCAAAGGCGACCAAAGCCGCGGACTCGTCAACAGTCGGTTGGCGAGGCGGAGGTGGTGGTGCGGGTCTGATTGCGCGAACCGCGCGAACCGCGCGAACCGCGCGAACCGCTGCTACCTTCTGCGCCTTTTTGACTCTAGTTGCGGCGACCTTCTTTGCAGGTGCGGCTTTGCGAGCCACTGGCTTTGGAACTTTAGCGGCTTTGACGTTCTTCGCCTTGCTCGATTTCGGGGCAACTGACTTTTTGCTAGCTTTTACTTTGGCTGGTTTCCGGGCCGGCGACTTGGCAGCACTAGCACGCTTTGCTTTCGGTCTGGACGCTGTGACTTTCGTGGCACGCTTCGCAGTTTTGGCCGTTGCTCTTTTCGTGGTTGAGCGGGCCGTCGAACGTCGCAGACCTTTTGTGAGACTGCTGCTCATGTGCTGAATCTCAAAAGGCTGCTCATGTGACATGAGCAGCCGCGAAGATGGCCGGAGAATACCATAGCTAGCCTCCTAAATCAACGAGTACAACAATTTGCGGCACTTCAGACCCCGAAGTTTTGTCGTTCTTAAACACAGTGTGCTCAACAAAGAAAAACACTTGCTGGTGTTTGTTTGGCTGTGTTAAAGTTCGTGTTGGCTTAAGCGGAGGACGATTTGACCTCCCCCGAACAGCCCCAGCCGTTAAGTAATCTCTTGTATTTCAAAACTTGCGACCGCGACGTAGCGTTCGGGTTCATTCCTCTGAGATATCCCGCCCGGCTTTCTAAATAGAGTCGTCAAAATGGCAGACACCCCAATCCTGTTGCGTGAGCAGCAATACCATCAGATAAAGGCCGTCTTGGCGCGACTTCGTATGGACGCCTCCGCCAAGGTGGTTTTCCTCGTGGATAAGGACGGTCAGGAGATCGCTTCACAAGGCGAAGTGGGAAATCTTGACACAACTAGTCTCGCTTCACTGGCCGCCGGTAACGTGGCTGCGACAGGTGGAATGGCGAAGCTGATCGGGGAGAAGGAGTTCCCCACGCTCTCGCATGAAGGCGAGAAGGAAAGCATCCACATTTCTGTTATCGGCCGACTACTGCTCGTTGTTGTCTTTGACGAGCGTTCAAGCCTTGGACTGGTGAAGCTCAGGAGTAAGCAGGTGTCTCATCAGCTCGCCACTATGTTTGATGAGATTACCAAAAACGATTATGACGATCTCGAGTCACCGTTTGCTGAAATCACCGACGAGGATATCGACAGCCTGTTTAGTTAATTTGCAAGCATCATGACTTTCATCAACTACGCTTCCCGAGAGATCAACTGCAAAATCGTCTACTACGGTCCTGGACTGTGCGGTAAGACGACTAACTTGCAGTACATATTTGATTCAACCGCACCACAGGCGCGGGGCAAGCTGATCAGTTTGGCAACCGAAACTGACCGGACTTTGTTCTTCGACTTTATGCCGCTCGAGCTTGGAACGGTCCGTGGTTTCAAAACACGCTTCCATCTCTACACGGTTCCCGGTCAGGTCTTCTACGATGCTTCGCGTAAGCTGATTTTGAAAGGTGTTGATGGTGTAGTGTTTGTGGCCGACTCTCAGGAAGAACGCATGGATGCAAACATCGAGTCGCTCTACAATCTTGAAGAAAACTTACAGTCGCAAGGCTACGACTTGATGAAGATTCCTTACGTGTTGCAACTCAATAAAAGAGATTTGAATAACATCGTGCCCGTGGAGGATCTCGCAGCGGAATTGAAGCGTAAGGATGAACCAGTGATAGAAGCTGTCGCTGCAACCGGCGCAGGTGTTTTCGACACACTGAAGGCAGTGGCTAAGCAGGTTTTGACAGAGTTAAGAAAAGGTTAGGTTTGTGTTTCACTCGAGCGACTTGAGCATCAAGAGCCCGTCACCGCCGTTCGAGTAGTACTTCGGCAGCCGCTGAGTGATCGAATAGCCGAGACCCTCATAAAGCTTTTGGGCTGCGATATTCAGAACCCGAACTTCCAGCCGAACCAGCCTCACATTCCGTTTCGCAAATCCCTCTTCAACTTGATTCATAAGACGTTTCGCGAGGCTTCGTCGTCGATGCTCGGGCGCGACTCCAACTGTCGTGACGTGCCCGGTGTGATCTGGTTCGATGAGACCTATCACGAAGCCTACCATTACACCACCAGACGTGACAGCTCGATACGACACTGCTTCAGGCGCGGTGAGTAAATAGTCAAAGGTCTCTCGACTATAGGCCTCACCATCGATGAAGCACCGTTGATCGAGACGCCAGCACTCGTCTAACTGAGAGATCGTGAGCGGGCGTACGTCGTACCGCATGCCCCACGCGGGGGTGATTGGTTTCTCTTTCTTCTCACCCTCGTATGGTTCATCCGTCTGTGACCACCAACGAGTTCTGAATTTCTTTAGTACCGCCATCGTCGTTTGCGTGTTGGGGAAGGAGAATCTAGCTGCTTCAGTGTAACCGCCTACAGAATCAACATGCAATCCCCATAACTGTAAAAACGATATCTTTGTTGGACGGCGTGACGATACGCCGCAAGAACGAACTCGCGACGAGCAAATGCGCTTACCAGGAGGAGTAGAGACGACTGTGGCAGATGAAAATTCGTCAGCAGGACATCTGCAATTCTGAACTTGTAGCCAGGCTTGATAGTGAGTTTTGTTTCGCCACTTCCAGGGACCAGCACATTCTGATCATCTGTAGCACCCTCAAGAGCACGCATCGTTGTGGTCCCAACGACAACAACTCGTCCACCGTTCTGCTTTGTATTGTTAACTCGCTTTGCCGCTGCGGGACTTATTTCGTAACGCTCGGCGCTTACCGCGTGTTCGCTGATATCGTTAACTCGGACAGGTTCGAACGTTCCGTACCCAACATGCAAAGTGATTTCGACAACTTGGGCACATTTCTTTGTTTCAGCGAGCACTTCGGGCGTGAAATGTAAGCCGGCTGTAGGTGCAGCGATCGCGCCGTCTTGTTTGGAATACACAGTTTGATAACGTTCGCGATCACTTGGCGATGCTCCACTGGGACGTTTGATGTATGGAGGCAGCGGGGTTGAACCGATCCTCGCCAGCGCCTGTTCAAAAGGAATTTTGGAGTGGAACAAAACCAAACGGAGATCTTGGGTAGGATCATCCAAGAGTTCTGCCGTGACATCTGAATGATCGAAAACAACTATTGATCCGGCGTGTAAGCGTCGCCCAGGTTTAATTAATGCCTGCCATTTGGCCGGTTCCAACTCACGAACCAAAAAGATCTCAACCCGACCACCACTACCTTTTCGTTTACCAATTAATCGTGCGGGAATGACCCGAGTGTTGTTGATGACAACAGTGTCTGTTGGATGAAGATATTCAGGAAACTGTCGAAACGTCGAGTCGATCCACGTCCCAACTGCACGATCAAGCACGAGCATTCGTGAGGCGTCGCGCTGGTCCAACGGCTCCTGCGCGATTAATTCTTCAGGCAGTTCGTAATCAAATTCAGAAATATTCATTAAATGCTTGATTAGGACGAGCTGATCTCTGCGGAAGGAGTCTGTATCGGATGTTCGCGGTGGAACACTGCTGTTAGTTGAGCTCCAAACAGCAGAATGAGGCTGGACACATAGCTCCAAGTCAACACGGCTACGACGGCGCCGACTGATCCATAGATTTCATCGTAGTGAAAATAGTTCAGACTACGTGCAAACACATACTTGGCGATTTCCCAAAGCGCGCCTGCCAGGAAGGCGCCGGGCACTGTGTCACGCAGAAAGACCTGCGCACGTGGCATAAAACGATAAACGAGTACGAACAATGCGACAGTGATCAAATAACTGACAGTCGCAAAGAGAAACTGCCAGAATGCGCTGCCCACTGAAATCAGTAACGGATAACGCTCAATCTGTCGCGGCGATAATCGGCCGGTCATTTCCTGTAGGCCAATGAGAAAGGAAGCAACCAGGACCGAGGCCGCTAGTAACAAACCGACCAATCCAATCATTCCAATTGTCAATGCTCGACCGTGCCAGAAGGTGCGCGCTGTTGCACCCCAAATACGATTTACAGCTCTCTCTATAACCGCAAACACCCACGACCCGGCCCACAACACCAGAATTGCACAGGTGATAATTCCGCCTGGGCCAATATTTGAAAATGACCCGATGACTTCACGTAGAAACTTGCTCGAACCTGGATACACGTCAACCGCATGCGTCAACAGCTGACTTCCAGCGGTAATTTCGTTGCCGATCACGAGCAGTAGAATCAGTGCCGGAATGAGAGCCATCAGTCCGAAGTAACTCATCGCCGCTGAAGAAGTGAATAGATCGTTTTCATGGAACTGATGGATCGAGTGCATAAACATCGAGCTCCACGGAGAACGATTCCTGACACCAAATGAGTGACGCGAAAATGATGGAAAGCGCTTCATCAGCGGATTGGTCGGACGTCTAGCGAGGATCGAACAGGCTTATTCGATGCGGCATAGGAGAGTTGATGCCGAAATGACTGTATGCCAACGGTGTGGCGAGGCGACCGCGCGGTGTGCGATCCAGGAACCCAATCTGTATCAGGTATGGTTCGATGATTTCTTCAATTGAGTCTTTTTCTTCGTGAATTGAGGCGGAGATTGTTCCGAGTCCTACTGGTCCACCATTGAATTTCTCAATGATCGTCAGGAGGAGTTTTCGATCCATTTCGTCGAGACCATATGTATCAACTTCCATTCTGTTGAGTGCGTCCGCAGCAACTTCCTGAGTTATGCGTCCGTCGTAATCAACTTCGGCGTAATCGCGCACTCTTCTTAACAAGCGATTCACTATTCGCGGCGTACCACGCGACCGTCGCGCAATTTCACGTGCACCATTGTTCTCAATTTCGACCTTCAGGATCTCTGCCGAGCGTTTGCAAATTACCTCGAGGTCTTCGTGCGGGTAAAAATCAAGATGAAAGACAATGCCGAAACGACCGCGTAGCGGCGCAGTAATCAAGCCAGCCCGCGTCGTTGCACCAATTAAGGTGAACTTCGGTAACTCGAGTTTGATCGAACGTGCGGCTGCGCCCTGACCGATTAACAGATCCAGTTGATAGTCTTCCATTGCCGGGTAGAGTTTCTCCTCGAGCGCGGGAAGCAAACGATGAATCTCATCTATGAATAGAACGTCACCCTCCTGAAGATTTGTAAGCAATGCAGCAATGTCGCCAGCCTTTTCAATCGCGGGACCTGCGGTCGACCGTAACTCGGCCCCCATCTCGTTCGCGATGATATTTGCGAGAGTTGTCTTACCGAGTCCTGGTGGGCCAGTCAGGAGAACATGATCGAGCGCTTCGCGACGCCGCTGAGCAGCTTTCATGTAGATGCGCAAGTTCTCCTTCACTTGGCGCTGCCCGATGTACTCGTCGATACGGTTCGGACGCAAAGTCAAATCAAACTGGCGTTCATCGTCGCTTGGAAATCCGTCTCTGAACTCAGAACTCATTGTCATCAACTCTAATATACGCCGATATGTAGGATTCAGTTCTTACACGCGTGCCAGTTTTCGCAGCGCTCGTCGCAGCACAGACTCCACTGTGAGATCGCCTTCTTCGATCAACACACTATCGATCGCCTTTTCTGCTGACGAACGCTGATACCCTAGATTCAACAATGCTGACAACGCATCAGCGCGAATATTGTCCTCAGAGGAAATTGGCCGTAGTTCAGGTTTTGCACCGACTTCGTCTTCTAGTTGAACCGTCGACAACGCTGCCACCTTCTCTCGCAACTCTACAACCAGGCGTTCCGCAGTCTTACGCCCGATGCCCGGGATCAGCGTCAGCCGTGCAAGATTGTTAGTTCGAATTGAGGCAATCATCTCGTCTGCACTCATTCCGGAGAGGAGTGTGATGCCGAGTTTTGGTCCGATACCACTAACCGAGATCAATCGCAGAAACAGTTCACGTTCTCGCAAAGTCTTAAAGCCGAAGAGCTGAATCGCATCTTCTCGTACGTGCGTGTAGATGCGTAACTGAACCTGAGATCCTAACTCTTCCAGATCGTAAAAAGTTGAAAGCGGAATGTTTACTTCGTATCCCACGCCGGCAACGTCGACGATGACGGATGTTGCCTGTTTGGAGAGCAAAGTTCCACTGAGATGAGCGATCATGGACTGGAGATCAGACCGATTGAAGATGAATGCGAACGGATTGTAGTTGATGTAGAAAGTTTTGGGCAATTTGCTCCTTGGAGTGCGGCTGCCTGCCGCCGCTTTGTTACGGTTGAACTTAAAGCAGACGAAATAACAAAGCGGTGGCAGGCCGCCGCACTCCAAGGAGTAGTTCTATTAACAATGGCGTCCGCGTTATACTTGCCTCAGGCCCCAAACATGAAATCCGAGAAAATATCTGAACTTACAACCAGCCGGTTGAGCATCTATCTTCGTTGCCTGAATATCCTCGCGGCGAACGGCATAAAGACAATTTCATCGCAAGCACTCGCTGAACAATTCAATCTGAACTCAGCCCAGATCCGAAAGGACCTCGGCTACTTCGGTGAATTTGGTGTGCGTGGCGTGGGCTATTTTGTCGAAGACTTACGCGATCACATTACGAAAATCCTTGGACTCGACAAGCCACATCGAGTCGGCATCGTAGGGGCCGGACGGTTAGGAACCGCACTCGCAAATTACAACGGATTTGGACGCTCTAACTTCACAGTCGTCGCGTTATTCGACAACGACGTTCAGAAAATTGGAAAGCGTATCGGTGACGAGGAGATAATTGTCCAGGACGTTGAAAAACTCGACGATATAATCAAGGAACAAGCGATCGACGTCATGGTGATCGCCGTTCCTGCAAAAGCAGCTCAGCGCGTTTTGAACCAAATAATGTCGGCGGGAATTAAAGCTGTTCTGAATTTTGCGCCTGTATCCCTAACTGTGAGGCGTGGAGTGAAAGTCAAAACAGTTGACCTGACGACGTCACTCGAATCCTTGTCGTATTTCCTCGCTCGTCCTGTTGCAAATCCGGTTACGCGTTCACGACGTGACTCTGCGGATGAGACTTTGGCCGAGCGGAAAGAACAGCGTATCTAGCGCTTGAATGGAAAGTACTGAGCAAACAGCCAGACGTGATCTGATTCGGATTTGTCATCTGATGTACGAACGCAGCTACGTCGTATCGTCAGATGGCAACGTCAGCCTACGTCTTGATGATGGTCGCATACTCGCAACGCCCACAATGACGTGCAAAGGTCGGATGACGGAGGATCTGATTGCGGTTACGGATCTCGAAGGTAAGTCTTTGAATGATCGAAAAGCTTCGAGCGAGCTTGCGATGCATTTGCTTATCTATCGTGAGCGGAGTGACGTCAAAGCTGTTTGTCACGCACATCCGCCGCACGGAACTGCATTTGCTGTCGCGGGCCTCGCAATCGATCAACCAATTCTTTCAGAAGTTATTTTGACTTTGGGATGTGTTCCGCTTGCTTCTTATGGAACACCTTCAACCAACGAGCTAACAGACGCAATGCAGCCGCTCGTCAAACATCACAACGCATTGTTGATGGCAAATCATGGCGCTGTTGCGTATGGCTCAGACCTTTGGCAAGCATGGGATCGTTTGGAAACGCTGGAGCACACAGCGAAGATTGCAATTCTTTCGCGCGTGCTCGGTGGCTCGCGCAATCTCCCAGCGGATGCGATCGAGAAGTTAATTAACGTACGGGAAGCCGCGGGTTATCTTGGTGAAAGTGCGCGCTGCCAGGCGTGTGGTTACTTACATGAAACACAGTTGAGTTGTCCCAGCGGTGATCGTCCAAGTGTTCGTGCAGCTGATGTCGCGAACGGCGCTAGCAAGATATCGCTGACACGCGAAGAGCTGGTTGAACTATTGAGCCAGGCTGTGAATGGCCACGATGTCCGATAAGCTTTAGCTTGTCGTTAACTTGGGTAAACGCCCGGCGCATTTTGAGTTGAGTAATTAGCAACAAGACGACAAGCTGAAGGTTATCGGACATCGTTTGACTGACACATAGTTAATCGCTAGAGTCTCGCGGCGTAAACACGATTTACTGTTCACGATTTACGATTCACGACTCGATTTACGATTCACGACAACAGGAGCATTCGAATGCAAGAAGCACTCGGAATGGTTGAGACGAAAGGTCTCGTTGCAATGATTGAGGCTGCGGACGCAATGGTAAAAGCGGCAAACGTCACACTCGTTGGTTACGAAAAAATTGGCGCGGGGTTTGTCACCGCTATCGTTCGTGGCGATGTGGCAGCAGTGAAAGCCGCGACTGACGCTGGCGCCGCTGCCGCCCGACGCGTAGGCGAGCTCGTAAGTGTTCACGTCATTCCACGGCCTCATGGAAGCGTGGATGAAAACCTGCCCGTGGGTCTCGATCGCTAAGCCGGCATGATCATCGCGCGCATTCTCGGCACCGTAGTCTCGACTCAGAAGGACGAACGTTTGAGTGGAAAGAAGTTGTTGATTGTTCGTCCGATTAATGTTGATGGCAGTGACACGACCGGTTATGTCGTCGCTGTCGACACGGTCGGCGCAGGTTTTCATGAGCGTGTTTTGGTGGTGGCGGGATCCAGTGCTCGCTTGGCGCAGGGAATGAAGGATGTTCCTGTGGATGCTGCCATCGTGGGAGTCATTGATACTGTGGATGTCAACTGAATAGTGCAATGTCCAAAGTCTAATCTGAGTCCAAAGTCCAATGTCCAATGTCCAAAGCCTTCACGTCCATCGGTGATTGCCTGGCAACGACGGTTACATTGACCGCACACTAAAGGTGGAATTCCGACGTTGGACTTTGGACATTGGACTTTGGACTCGGATTGGACATTGGACTCGGACGGTGGACTTTGGACTCTGAATGAGATGCAACTTGCACGCGTGATCGGCACTGTAGTTTCGACGGTCAAGAACGAGTCGCTCGAAGGTCGCAAACTCCTCATAGTTCAAACACTCGACAAGAATCTTGAATCAAACGGCAAACCGATGGTCGCCATTGATGCTGTCGGTGCAGGCGTTGGCGAGTTAGTGTTTTGGTGTCGCGGCAAGGAAGCCAGTTTTCCTTTCAAACGCGAGGACACGCCGACTGATTGCACCATTGTTGGCATCGTTGATTCTGATGAGCACGTGACGAGATGATTTTGGCGCGAGTCTTAGGCAACGTTGTTGCTACAAAAAAGAATCAGCGGTATGAGAACGCTCGTGTGATGTTGTGTCAGCAGATTACGCCAGAGGGTGAAGACACCTCCTACACAGTTTTGGCGCTTGATTCGGCTGATTCCGGCGTTGGTGATACCGTTTTGATTGTGCAGGAGGGTTGGAGTGCTTCAACTGCTGCGACAGGCCAGGCGGGAGCCGCAATTGATTCGGCGATCGTCGGGGTTGTTGATCGCGTGGATCTGCTGCCTATGTCCGATAAGCTTTAGCTTGTCGTAACGTGGGTAAGAGGCCTGATACAGTTTGAGTTGGGACCTTAACAACTAGACGACAAGCTAAAGCTTATCGGACATTACTTCTGAATGGATCAAGCAAAGCTGATTGCAGAACGCATTGCGCGGCGTGTTTCTGACGGACCGACACCGGAGCGTCAGACGCGCGGTGACAGCGATCTCGTCAGCGAACTAGCGGCGATGCGCGCAAGTCTAGGCGAATTGCAGAACAGGCTGGTCCAGATTGAAGCAAAGGTAAGCTCAGGCCATGTTCAAACTTCAAACATTCCTCAAGCACCACGAACACATTCGCCATGGCTCGGAGGCATAAACCAGGCAAATCTTCATCCAAGTCAGGAACGATTTGGAGTTGAAGAGGCAACAGTTTCTGAGCTAGTCGATTTTTTTCAGAGTGAAAAGACGTGCAGTGTCGAACCGGGCGGCAAGCCTTGTGATCACTGTGCGATGTGTAGCTCGCGAGGGTTCTAAGGAACCAGTAAGCAGAGAGCAGTAGGCAGAAAGCAGTGTGCTGTCTACTGCTTTCTGCCTACTTCTTCTCACGCAGTGTGTTTGCGTTCAGCTTAGGCACTTCCTTAGCGGCCTCATCTGCCTTGAAATAAGGCTCTTCTTTGAAGCCAAACAGCTTCGCTGAAATCACTGTCGGGAAACGGGCACGTGTCGTGTTGTAGTCCTGGACTCCGTCGTTGTAATCCTTTCGAGCCGTTGCAATCCTGTTTTCGGTACCCACTACTTCATCCTGCAACTTTAAAAAGTTTTCATTGGACTTCAAGTTTGGATATTGCTCCTGAAGGACCAGCAAACGTCCTACCGTTCCACCAAAACTGTTAGCGGCATCAATGACCGCTTGCTTCTGTTCCGGAGACTTGTCTCCGCCTTCGCCCTGGGGCGCCTGATTGGTTGCGCTGAGCAAACGAGAACGCGCTTCAGCAATCTTGCCGAAGACCTCCTGCTCCTGAACGCCTGCCATCTTTGCTGATTCAGCCAGGTTGTTCAGTAGATCGCCACGACGTTGCAACTGCGTCTCTACGTTGGACCACTTCGCCTTCACGTTTTCATGTTTCGTTGTCAGCGTGTTGTAACTGCAGCCACTCGCCGACAGTGTGATTAACGCAACGGCACATAAAAGAACGTAGTTTCGTTTGTTCATTTCAGCTTTCTCCATCAGTCTGTTAGGGCCGCACTCCAAGGACTACAAGTGATCAACGGCCTCTACCACTCGATCTATCTGTTCCATGTAAGCAGCAAACAGATCGTTAGCTTCTTTTTCGGAAGA
>PSRF01000091.1 GCA_003175865.1 Blastocatellia bacterium | reverse complement strand
TGTTTTGGCCTTTCGACTTTTTACACGCGCCCGGTACGCAAGACCGCAAAGACCGACGTGCAACTCCTGTGCTCGAAAACCAGCTGGGCCAACTTCTGTGAAATTCTGCAGCTCGAAAAGCACTTCGCAGTCGGTCCCCTGACGAAAGCCGTGAATGACGGCTTCACCTTCTTCATCGTACTCAGTCAGGGCCCATGGTGTAATTGTTTGCATGTAGCGAGCGCGGAAGCCGGGACGACAGTCAGCATAAAAGACATCGCCACTGTCCGACTGATACAGAACGGTCCAAACTTCCAATCCTTCACCAAGTTTCCAACAGCGTCCGTGCAGGACTGCCCCACGACGACTCACCTGAGTAGGCTCGCCCTGATTGCCGGCTCGTTCAGCAAGATAGTTGAACGCCTTCTCGTTGGATACTTCCAATCCGATTATCTCAAAAGTAGGGTTCATGAATTGTTGTCAGTAATCAGCTGCAGATTGCAACACATTGTCTGAACTAATTCAATCTCGATCTCTTAGAACGTAAGTCAGTGGAACAACTCGATCGTTTCTTACCAGCCGCAAAGATTCGATGCGTGTGTTTGATATTCAAAATCCACCTCGTTCGTGCCCTGGTTGTTTTCATTATTGCGCCGCTCGCTTGCGCTGTCTACGTTTACTCGTACTGCCATTGCTCTCTTCTGCACGCGGAGCACGAGTTTTAAAACCACGAATCACTCGCTCTGGTCCATGTGAGGGTCTCTTGCCCGAACGAACCATCTCAGCAAACAAGTCAACATCGTAATCTGCTTCGCGCGACATCTGTTCGCGAATTGTATGAAGCACTTCCAGAAATTTCGGACGGCGATACATTTGATAAAGGAGTTGGGTCTTTGATCTTTGGTTTTTGAACTTTGTGCTTTGTACTTTGATTCTAGTTCAAAGATGCAAGACCGAGGGCCCAACCAAAGTCCCAAGGCCAAGGACCAATCACCAATCAAAGTACAAAGATCAAAGTACGAAGTATTATAACTTAGTGACTTCAGTCGCCTCCGACACGAGAAACTCCGGAGTAACAATCATCGGAACGTAAAAACCAGCCGCAGTATTGAACAACCGTATCCGCGCTTGTCGCCGCACATTTGCGAGGTGGCCGAAGTTCCATGTCACTAAATAGTCGATCTTATGAAATGACGCGATCGCTACGTGCAGAGCGTCGGCAATGTACTTGCGGTGAAAGATGCCACGAGAGATGTAACCTTCGGCCAAAATCGCGGCTTCTTCTGTCAAATCAACCTGTTCAAGCGCACTTACCAGCCGCAAATACGATGTGCGGTGCGGTTCGGAAATTCTACCGAGTTCAGCCGAAACGAGAGGTGAAATGACAGTTCGATAATCCGGCATCTCGTGTTCCCACCATCTGATCGTCAGGTCCCGACGGAATGGTTCGCCGTTATCGAGATACGCACCCACCACCGAAGTTTCAAGATAAAGACTTTGCTTCATGGCATAGCTGCGGATTCTGGATTCAACGTTTCTGATGTTTTCTGATTGATTGGCTCAAGGCGAATTGCTCCTCGAGCGAAGTCGAAGTAAAGGCGAAAGTGTTTGAGGAAGTTGCCGCCAAGAATTCCGCTTTGCGTAAATCCGGCAGTTTCATTCACCGGCTCAAGATCTAGAACTGCCGCGCTAATCTTCTCGAGATTATTTAAACCTAAACTCACCTTCGGTAGTTGTACCAGCTTTACATCTTCACTGATCCCCGCCGCTCCGTAAACTCTCATTTTCGATGGCTGCAACAGATCAAGCAGTTGTTCTTCCTGCGAAAGCTTCTCGGAAACTACACTGATACTCGCTGCAGTGTCGATAATAAAATTCAAACTCTTATCAAACCCTTCGAGGTTAACCTCGCCGCTGAGAAAACCACTTGACGTTGTTCTCAATGGTACTTCAATCGAAGCCTCGCTCGGCAACATAGGTAACATTGCCGGCGTGATATCACTTCGCTGTCTTAAAGTCGACCATGCTTCAACAGTATCAGACTGAGTCTGCTTAATGAGTGACAACCGTTTCTGTCCGTAATCGATCGAGGTCAAAAATTTTGAGATAACCGATAATCCCAGATACCCATCGACTGGCACATTGTTGTCGTAGAACTTGCGAATGTAGACGGGAACATTTTCAACTTTGACCTCGCCAATCTCTACCGAGTTGACGAATCCATAGACGATTTCGAATTTTCCTCCTCCGCCAACGGCTCTCGCCATTCCCCCACGCGCGATAGCTCTCAATCCGAGTTTCTTAGCCGTCACATCCGAGATCACTGACATGCCGGATCCAGTATCAAGAACAAAACGCAACGGCTCTTTTTGTCCGTTTACTTTGATTGTAAGAATGGGACGGCTATCGGTTGCTTCAAATGAAACTGAAGTACGAACGGCGCCAGCCGGAACGTAAAGGGAGCCTTGTTGGCCCAGGTAACGAAGGAAGTCGATCAAACCGGCGATGCGGGCACGTCGATCCGTATCCGTCTTTGGGGCAATCACGAGAAAACGTTCGTATGCATCAGCAGCCTCCCGATAACGTTCACTGCGTGCCGCCGCCTGACCAAGGTTAAAAACATAATCAGGTTCGTCCGGATCAATGTTGACGGCCTTGCGCAACCCCGGCAGAGCAAGCGAGATTCGGTTCTCATAAAAATCGACCATCGCGAGTCCGGCAATGGCGAGTGCCTCATCATCCTTCAGTGCCAACGCAGTTCGAAACTCTTCAACCGAGTTACGAAAATCACCTGCGCCGAGTATGGCCGCGCCCAACAACGCGTGAGCTCGCGCTGACAATGGATCGAGCATGATGACGCGCGCCGCATTATCGTAAGCTCCTTGCAGACTTCGCTGTTTCAGCAGCGCGAAACTCAACCCTAACCGAGCCTCTGTGTCCTTCGCGTCCTTGTTAAGCAAATCGCGAAATATCTTCTCGGCTTGTTGGTAGTCGCCGCGACGTAAGGCCTTGTCGCCTTTCTCGTGTGACTTATCGGTTGCGGCCGCGGGAGATAGGGCTCCAACCGCGAGAACGAAAATCATGACGGCGGCCAGACTAAGGGCCGCCGTTCGCAGTAGAGACTCTTTATTGTGGGACTGCATGATTCACACCTTCTGAGTGAACGCCTTCTGTCAATCACGATCCTCAGACGCTGCCGTTCACGGTTAACTATTTCAAGACTTCTCCTGTTTTCATTGACCAGAGAACCAGGTCGAGTTCGTCACAGTTTATTCGGATATCCTTGGCAAAACGTAACAACTGCTCTTCGGTGTCCAAATATCTTTTCCGGTTTAACGGAGGCTTCGTCGTGTCTATCACTCCGATCTCAGCGAGACACCTCATCACGTGCTTGTCCAGAATGGCGTGTCCCTTCACGCCAATATTTCTCAAGAAGTGACTGGCTTCCTTGTACCCGAGCCCTTTGATTTGCTTTTCCTGGGCCAACCAGTCGCGACGCTCAATGGGATCAGCAAAGCTGCGCAAACGCTTACGCAGGGCCATGCCGAAATTCGATTGAAAGTAGTTTCTCGTTGTAACGATGTAACGTGGCCGGGCCACGGGGAAACGGTGTGCCCCAGTCTGTCGCAAGACCAAAGTCATAGCCTCCGGCTCCCCATCCAGTAACAGCGACTGAATTGCAGCCACTGAATTTAATCCCATGCGAGCTGATGCGCCGGCAGTAAAAATACAGTAGACGAGTTCTTCCCAGATGCGCGCGTCTGACCCATTGCGCCAAATGTCCTGAAACTCACCAAGCCTCTTACGAATCTCTCTTCGCCGAGTCTTGTGAGTGGCAATCACTCGTTCAACTGTGACAGGTTCTGGATTGCGTTGCACGTTAGCTTGTCAATGACTCGATTCTAGGTTCGTGTCCGAAACATTGTCAACGAACCTTCACAAACAAACCCGGCTAGAAATTTCTTTCACACAACGACCGTAACTCGGTTATCATTATTGTGGTGTCGTGAATGCGACATCCCGTTCCAAACTGAGCGCATCCAAATGTGCTTTCCCTCACGTCCCCTGATTTCGAGTCTTTGTGGAGAGCTTTTGATAGTGGGATCTCGCGGAATGCAATTACGTTTGCTTTGTTTCATTGGTGCTCTCTGCATTCCACTGTCTTCTGCATTCGCTCAAACTACACCATCGCAACCGTATCGACCGCCACTTGAAACAACTCCAGTCGTTCAACAACAACCGTCGCCATCTCCCTCTCCCACAACTGCGCCGTCGGAGGAGACGAGACCGCTCTACGGCTTTCAAGGCGTTTTGATAGAAACGCTAGACGGCAAAGTCGTTTCTTCACAAAACGCGTCGCAGCAATTCAACCCGGCATCAACAATCAAACTTGCGACCGCTCTCGTTGCTCTCCGCACGCTGGGTCCAGAACATCGATTTGCAACGGCCGTTTGGACTGACGGAACACTCGATAAGACTACGGGAATCGTCAACGGGAGTCTCTACATCTCCGGTCGTGATCCATCCTTTCACTATGAACATGCAGTCTTGCTCGCGCACGAACTGAATCAACTAGGAATCACTCAGTTCACTGGCGGCCTTTTCGTTGCCCCGGGATTCACGATGAACTTCGATTGGTCAGTGCAACGTTCGGGTGCAAAGCTTTACGACACACTCGATTCAAAGTTGCGATATGCAGAGGCTGTCAGGGCGTGGAACTACGAAAGAAACCTTCTGAACGATCATGCAGCACTGGAAACGATTCCGAGTGTAGCCATTACGGGCGCAGTTGGCGTAGCACCTGTCCCTTCAACCGCAAAGCTTCTCCTGACGCAGAAGTCGAGCAAACTCGTAGAGATCCTGAAAGTCCTGCTCTGTTACTCGAACAACTTCATGGCAGAACGCATCGGCGAAACACTTGGAGGTCCAAGCTCCGTAACTCAACAGTTAGTCGCGATTCTGGGAATCGGTCCAGGTGAACTCCGTTTGTCGTCGTTGAGCGGGCTCGGGATCAATCGCGTCTCCCCTGCAGTAATGATGAAGATTTATCGAGCACTCCGAACTGAACTCGCCAAGTATCACTTTTCCCCATCTGACATCATGCCGGTAGCTGGAATTGATCCTGGAACGCTGCAGGAACGTTTCACCGGTCAAGCATGGCGCGGAAGTGTGATTGCTAAAACGGGAACGCTTGCGCGAACGGATGGAGGCGCGAGTGCACTCGTTGGGCAGTTGAAAGCAGCTAACGGTGAGATACTGCTTTTCGTGATCATGAACCAGCGCGGTAGCGTCACTCGTTTCAGAGAAAACCAGGATTACCTTGTGATGCTTGTGCAAAACACGCGTGGTGGTCCAAAGGCGTTCGACTACAAACCAATCACACTCATGATGCAGTTGTCAGATACTGAGAGCACTGTTGCGGATGATGAGCAACCGAAAGTGAAGGGTCAGTAGTTGGTCCAGTTCGTAGACTTGCCATCGGGAAGAACGATCTATCATTTCTCATTTATCAACTTTCATTTTTCATTTTGAACCAGTTGTGAGCAGACGGAGCCACGACGAACAACAGCGTATCCCAAATGAAAGATGAAAGCTGATAACTGATAAATGAGGAATCTCTTTCAAGACGA
>PSRF01000421.1 GCA_003175865.1 Blastocatellia bacterium | reverse complement strand
GTTGGTTTGGCCCGATTGTTGCTGAAGAGAGATCACCTGGAGATCGTGTTCGATTCTCATCAATCCACAATAAGGAGATCGCGATGAAAGAAGTAACCATTACTCTTACTGAAGATCAGCGCCGTCAAGTTAAGGCTGCGACTGGAAAAGACATCACGGAATTGAAGGTGGGAACGGTCGACGATCGTGCAAACCCGTTAGCCGTAGGAGCTGAAGAAAGCGCCCGCGCAAATCCGTTGTCGTTTGCTAGAGAAGATGAGCGTGCCAATCCGTTGGCGCCTGTAAGCCAGGAGACCCTGCGCGCTAACCCATTGGCTGTGGGTGGAAATGAAGAGACCAGCCGGGCCAACCCATTTTCAATTGGAACCGAAACTGAGCGAGCAAATCCTCTGCAGATTGGCGGAACCGAAACTGACCGTGCAAATCCTCTGCAGATTGGCGGAACCGAAACTGACCGTGCAAATCCTCTGCAGATTGGCGGAAACGAGACTGAGCGCGCAAATCCCATGAAGATTGAATAGCTAGCTCAGAGGTCAATAGACTTACAGAAGGTCCGTTGCGCTGCAGCGGACCTTCGTTTTGTTTTGCACGTCGATCACCACCAGATTTTTGATCGAAACCAGTCACGAAACCCCTCGCCGATAGTTAAAGCCAAGGGCCTCTTCTTACCATAGATCTTGATGTCGCCACTCATGCCGGGTCTGATGGCAGCATTGAAATCATCGAATGCGACCAAAGCGTCAAATCGAACGAGTGGTGCCTCGTAAGGCGAAGTTGCTTCGTCGGCTGCTGATTCCGCCTGCTCTTTTGCTGACTTCTTCTTTTTAGCTGGTCCGGAACCTTCGCTGTTGTTGAGTAAGATCTTTTCAGAAGGATTGTCGGAGTTAGCTTGTTTCTCAAGTTGTACTATCGGTGAAAGGCGCTGCTGTAATTGAGATGCAGGCGCAAGTTTGATTACATGTCCTTTAAGTTCAGGGCCACCCGCATTTAGTTTCAACAACGCAGAAGATCCAACTTGCACATCCCGAAGATCCCAATCATCCACCACAATTCGCGCGCGTAAAGCTCCAGCCGGAGCTACGCGACAGAGCTCGGCACCTTTTTGAAGCCAGCTTCCGGACTTATTTTCCACGTTAGGTGTAACGATGATGCCTTCCACCGGTGATGTGATTTTTAGACTGGCCAGCTGAGATTCAGTTTGAGCCATTTCCTGCCTTAGCGCATCACGTTCGCGATCACCCTCCATAGCTTCTGCGGTGTTGGTATGTGCCCTTTGAATCAAAACGTTCCGATCAAGAAGCGAAATCTGAGTCCGAAGGTCATCGAGCCTGTGTTCTAACTCGGTATCGCGCATCACCGCCAACATGGTACCTCGATTGACAGATTCACCTTCCCGAACGACTACACCACCCACAAACCCATCGCTTTCCGCCCGCACGGGTACGGATTCCACCGGCTCAATAACAAATGACGCTTGGTGTGAGTACGGAAGAGGTAAAAAGAAAAATAGGCCGGCCGCTACCAGCAGTGCGCCAGCAATAATAAATGACCTCTTTCGATTCATGAGCCACTCCTTACGATCAATATACAAATGATGGATGCTGGACCAGGCCACCCGAAGTTTCTTTCGGAGAAGGCGATATGCAACAAAGGGGAAAATGAAAACCCCCATCTCGGGAAACAACCGCCCAATCTGGCGATTAAAGAACAGCAGCGTAAGTGTAAGAATCAGTATTCGATAACAGAACGAAAGTATTCCGTAGATCAACAGAATGAGTTTAAGTTTTGTATCGTAAGGGGGTAGTTGTACCGACGAACGGAAAATGTATTTGCGGACAAGCAGCCCGAGATACTTTGAAGAATCATCACCTAACTTGGGAATCTCGAGGTAATCAACGAGCGCGAAGTACCCATCAAGTCTAATCAACGGATTCATATTGATCAGGATGGATGACAGCCCTGCCGTGATCATGAAGAGGAAGGCGAAATCGTGCGTCAAATAACCAGGTGTCGAGAAATACCAAATGAACGACGCAATCGAGCATATGATCAGTTCGACGAATGCGCCGGCAAATGTGACCCAAAGTTTTGCCGCCTTACTTTCAAAGGTCCAGGTATCGGTAACGTTCGCATAAAACGCAGGCATGAAGTAGATCAGCATGAAACCAATTTCGTGAACTTCGCCGCCGTACCGTTTGCACGTTAGGCCGTGACCGTTTTCGTGCAGCACAATAACAGTGAATAGCACTGCCACCAGCATCAGGATGTCTCGCAGACCCTTGTCCTGAAAAGAATAAAGATAGGCGAGTCCAGAGCTGACACTTGTCCAATTTGAGATGATGATTATTGCTGCGAGCGAAAAGAGAAGCAGGCAAAAGATAAAGAACTCTCGTGACCACAGAAAGCCGATGTGCTTGATGATTCGGTTGTAGAGCTCGTCCGGATCGTAAAACGGAAAGCGCATGTAAAGCGTGTCTCGCCCTTCGGACGCCGTCTCCGCTTTGATTTGCCGTTGTTTGCGTAACCGCTCAAGAATGACGAGACTTTTCTCGGTTCCAGAGCGTTCGATTAGGTCCTTTTTTTTCAACTCTTCTACAAACGATGCCACCATGTCACCGTCGAGGTTGACTCCCGTTTCCGCTGAGAGCGTCGCAGCTACCTGACCGGGGTCGCGACTTCCGTCTAGAAGATTGAACAACGAGACTTCGAGCGTTCCAAAACGAAAGTATTTGAGTGCAACGGGATCTTTAACGATGAACGAGACTTCGCCGCGCTGTACCTGTCGAATGATTTTGAGATCTGGGCGAAACCTATCCATGACGGATTGGGCTCAATGGATTTTGTCTTTACTAATTAGTTTTTGGCTGCCACAAGGTCGCCGGCGTGAAGTTGAGTTGGTGGTGAGACGATGACACGGTCACCGGTACTTAGTCCGGAAGCAATCTCGACCTGATCTCCCTCCAGTCCGTTGATCCAAACTGAGCGGACTGCGCACTTTGTGCCCTCAACAACAAACACAGTGCCCGCGGTGCCGCGGCGAAATTCTGAAATTACAGGAAACACCGACTGCGGCACCAGAAAGTTGGGCCCCGAAACTGATCTGGGTACCCTTACGTTAACCGCGAGACCCGGCAACAAGTTCTTCCCACCAACAATGTCTGCAACGTAACCGAAAGTATTGCTTGCGGGATCAGCGACAGGTTGAATTCGACTCACTCGAGCAGTAGCAACTATGGAATCTCCGTCGATTAGGGAGATGCCCACTGAGCTACCTGGTGCCAACCGAGTGCGCTCGGGTTGAGGTACTTGAAATTTGACCTGTAGCGGCGAAGTTGGTGAAACTTCGACTAGCTTGTCGTTCTTCGTGATGCTCGAACCCATCTCAACGTAAAGATGAGTAACGATGCCTGATATCGGCGCAGTAATTATGCTCCGCTGTAGCTCGGCTTTGATTTCATCAATCTTTGCGCGCGCGCCGGTAGAAGCAACTTTGGATTTTTCAAGTTCCAAGGTGGCAGCTTCGAATTTGAACTGCGCATGTTCGACATCTTTTTGACTGGAAAGTCCATCCTTAGCAAGAGTCTTTTCTCGCTCGAATTCGTTTCTATCTAAACGAATCAAAGCTTCCAATTGACTTTGTTCAACCTTAAGCCGATCGAGTTCCACCTCTGCCTGCTGAAGTTGAGCTCGCAGTTCTTCGTCTCCACTCAGACGTGCAATCACTGAACCTTTCGTTACACTGGAACCTTCTTTCACCAAAAGTTGAGAGATAACTCCGTCGCGCCGAGAGGTAGTCACCGCCACACCTTCAATTGAAAGCGACGCTGGAATCAACAAGTCACCCCGAGCGACTGATGGAACAACGTTGTAGACTTTTACCTCCAACGGTTGCGCCACGGTTGACGCAGGTTGGGTCGCCGCCTGAGAGGTGCTCGTCTGCGCATTCCCACCACAACCGATCAGACTAGCGCTGAAGACTGCAAGCAGCAGAGCTGCGAACATCTGAGTACGAGGTTGAAACATTTTCCGCTCCAACATCTTTCTGTCAGTGCAAATTCAACTAAGGCATCCAGTTCCAGATCTTTTTTTGCAACCAACGCGCAGGATCACGAAGCAATACGAAACCGATGCTTCGCGAACCAGTCAGTATTTTGGCCCGACCAAGCATGCCGGTGCGCAAATCCTGACTTGTGTTTTCAACTTCCCCCCGCACAATAAAAACCCGTTCGTCTTGTTCCAGGCTTGCCTGAGGACTAATTCGTGTCACCTTGCCGATGAACTTACGTTCAGGGAAGGCATTCGCCTTTATCCAGATCTCCTGGCCGGGCTTCACTAGTCCAATGTCTGATTCAGAAACGGCAATTTCCACGATGATTGGGTTGACATTGGCCTCTTCGCAAAAAGCTTCGCCTCGTTTAATGAATCGGCCGCGTTTCTCTTCCAGTCGAGGGGTGACTATAACGCCGGCTATAGGTGCTCTAACTTGGGTCTGTTCGAGCTTAGTCTGGTATAGACCAATCTCGCGCTGCGCTTGATCGAGTTTGACTCTTTCTATTTGCGCCGCTGCAGCACCGGAAGCCGCTTGTGATCGAGTTATCTCGCGAGCAAGGATGTCGTAACGAGCCTTCGCCTGATTCAGGTTGAGCAGATGCTCATCAGCACGTAGAACGGCGACAACCGCGCCTGCAGGAACTAAATCGCCCTCACGAAAATTGATTTGGTCAATTATGCCATCAACTTCAGCGTCGACTGTTGCAGTGCGTGTCGGCATCACATAAGCGCTTCCTGAGACCTTCAAATTAAGTGGGACAAGAATGAGAATCACTAACACAGCAGCGATGCCGCCAATTAACGCCAAACGTTTAAATTTGGGCATCGCCTGAAAGGCTCGTTTCTTTGCTGCCAACGGCTGCAGTGCCCCTATCAATGGAACTTGACGATAGAGCTGTGCATTGCGAATCGCGACTGTTGCTTGACCTGCAAAAATCTTTAACAACTCTAAATGTGCCTGTGTCAGGAATCGAGGAGTCTTACTTTCGAGTGCTAGCAATCCAAGTGGGCCTTCTTCATCCGTAAGCGGTAAGGCATAGAAACTTTTCATTCCGCTTGCTTCAAAATGATGTTTGAACTTGGCAACAGTTTCTGGTCGTGACGAGTCGATCTCGTCATTTACTTCAGAGACGTAGACTTCCGCTTCCGACTGACCAGCCCAGTTCATGATTTCATTCAATTGCTTAACCTTTGGATCCTTCTCATTAACCTCTGTTTCGCCAGCGATTGCGTTGATTTCATATTCACCCTTAGTCACCAGGGCGATGGCACAAACATCAAAGGGAATGATTGTGGCAACCTGGTTTACAACGACGGCAAGAACACGATCGAGATCCAACGACGAAATTATTTCGCGACTAGTATTGAGAAGGGCTTGTAACTCCTTAACCTTGCGCTCAGCTTCATGACGCTGCGCATTACGTATTGAACTTGCGGCTTGCGCGGCGATTTCGACCAGGAGGTCTACTTCCGATTGACCAAATTTTCCGCCTGCCCTCTTGTTAATGACTTCAAGTACACCTAGCCACTTGTTGTCATACTTAACAGGGGTGCAAATGAGCGACTCAATATTGCCACTAGCGAGGTGGGCAATTCTCTGAGCGAGTCGAGAGTCGGATGGGCTACTAATTAACAGTGGAGCGTTGTCACGGAGTGTTTCGCCAACGACGGTGCCAGCATCAGTCTCCGCGTGGCCGATCAATTCGCGTCGATAACGACCGTATACTTCCCGGCACACCATTTCTTGCTTCTCCACCAGCCACAAACTGCTGGATTCCGCGTCAATGACGGTCGCGGTTCGATTGCAGATAATGGGAAAGAGTTCTGCCAGATCGATAGTTGAATTGAAGGATTGGCTAATGTCGTACAGTTGAGTGAGTCTGCTTACCGCATGGAGCATTCCTGAGCTGAGCTGCTCTTGTTCTCGACGGGCGACGATTGCGACAGACGAGAGGTTCGCAAGTATTTGTAGTAGCGACGCGTCCCCAGCATCGAAACCGGTTGAGTCCTTATTTAAGTTTATTGCTTCGACTAATCCGATGTTCCGCGAGCGGTCACTGAGCGGTACAACTAGCTCAGAGTTAACCGCCGTTCCTTCGATAACCGTAGATTCCGGTGGTGCATTGTAAGGGCCAATTAGTTGGGTTGAATTGGACTCTATGGCTCGACGAATAATCGGGGAGTCAGCGAATACAACGTCGCGCACTGCATTGTTGCTTAACGTACTCAGCCGTGTCGCTTCCCTGTACAACGTCTTATCATCCGCATAGAGCCAGATAAGGACATTCTCCGCTCTAACTCGGCGAGAAATTTCCGAGGCCACTATCGAGAGTGCGGAGCGGTAATCTCCCGCTCCACACACAGCCTTGGCGAAGTCTATTATCCGGGCTTCTAGATTACCTTCTACCATGCGAACAATCCCGATTGGGTCCTGATGTCGCTATGAGAAGAGCGGATCGAGCAAATTGTGAGGGCAAGTCTGCTTGTTGATTACGAGTGTTAAAGAATTAAATAGAGAGGGGCATTTGAGCTTGCACCAGGAGCTTCCCCGTTGCGTTTCAATTCTGCCCTACTCTTCAGACAGTGGACGCAACCTATTACAGATCAAATCGGCTGTCAAGATGAGACCGTCTCGAACTGCGAGTGATTGATTGCCAAGCGATTAAGTCTCACGGAGCACAACAAGCGACGACAGGTTTCCTCTCCCAGCTTTTGTAGACAGAGCAAAATGGTGAGTCCTGGCGTCTATAGTATTGCGATAGCGCGATTCGTCTCAGTTAGATAGAATGCCCCATCGCATTTAGGTTTGGGGTTATCTTTCGCCATCATGTTTGGACTCCAGATCCGAGATTAACGTACAAGACATTTGAATTAAGCGCGGAGGTTTGACGGGATTCCTCCCGCTGACAAGTGCGGCGTGGTGTAAAGAAGACTCGCAGTCCCCCAGAATGAGCGAGAGGCTTCATTAGATTCAATAGACTCCACTATTGCTTCTTCTGCAAAATCAACTCGAGTGGGAAGACCGAGACCTGCTTAGCGCGGTACGCACCAGCGACTAAATCGACACAATCAATACTCAGCGCACTGAAACACAGAGGTTGGAAGTGTTACCAACCTTGTGGTGAATGGTGCAACACTAGGAACCGGCGGAAGTCGAACTTGGAATGTTAATTCCGAATACAACGCTGTCTCACTATCGCATCGTTTCAAAGCTTGGCCAGGGCGGAATGGGTGAAGTTTATCTGGCCGAGGACACGAAGCTTGATCGGAAAGTTGCTCTGAAGATGTTACCGGCTGATGTTGCTTCCAAAGCCGATCGCATGGATCGCTTTATTCGAGAAGCGAAATCTGCCGCGGCACTCAATCATCCTAACATCGCCCATATCTATGAAATTAGTGAATGGGAAGGAACGCATTTCATCGCGATGGAATTCATAGAGGGCGTGACGCTCCGCGAGAAGATTCATAACGAACAAGGCAACTTAGGGAAGTTGTTGCGATATCTGCAACATGCGGCTGAAGGGTTGGCAAAGGCGCACAGCGCTGGAATCGTCCACCGTGATCTCAAACCTGACAACATCATGGTCACAAATGATGGTCACGCAAAAATCCTCGACTTTGGTTTAGCGAAGCTAGTGGAGGGACGGGGCGAAGCGGAGTCAGGGAGTTGCGGCGACGTGTCGTTACACGGACATGGAGATGACCTTGACACCCTGATCGCCGCGTCTCCCGGTCTCCGCGTCCCTCCCGCTTCCCGTCCCTCAGTTTCCCCGTCGCTTACTTCCCCAGGTCTCATCATGGGCAGTCCGGGGTATATGTCACCGGAGCAGGCTCAAGGAAAAACTGCCGAGATCGATCATCGTTCGGATATCTTTTCGTTTGGTTGCGTGTTATTCGAGGCAGCAACAAAACAAAAACCGTTCGAAGGGGATTCCATAGTCCAATCTCTCCACAAACTGATCTATGAACCAGCTCCGTTGGTTAAAGATGTGAACCCGTCAGCACCCGCCGATCTGCAACGAATCATTCGACGTTGTCTCGCAAAAGATCCTGAGTCGCGCTACCAGTCGATAAAGGAAGTTGCGATCGAGCTAAAGGACTTGAGACGTGAGCTGGAAACGTCGACTGATTCAGAACCAGCGAAGTCACTATCGGCTAATACTGCGTCGCAACCAACAAGCACAAGCCGCGATTCGCTAAGCGCCTTGCTCAAGACAATTGCAGTCCTTCCTTTTCAGAATCTTTCATGTGATCCAGAGCAAGAGTTTTTTGCTGACGGGATTACTGAAGAGATTATTAACGCCCTTGCACAAATCTCAGGACTTCGTGTAGCGGGAAGAAGTTCGTCGTTCTCATTCAAAGGCCGTAACGAAGATCTTCGCTCGGTCGGAGCAAAACTCAGTGTATCCAGTATTCTCGAGGGCACAGTTCGCCGTGCTGGAAATCGACTAAGGATCACTTCTCAACTCATCGACGCGAGCACGGGATATCAACTCTGGTCCGAGCGGTATGATCGAGTTATTGAAGACGTGTTCAGCGTGCAGGATGAGATTGCCGCGACAATCGCCGAACGACTTCAACTGTCGCTCGATGCGGATGAAGGAGTCGAAACAGCACAACCTCCAACGAAGCATATCGCTGCATTCGAACTGTATCTGAAAGGTCGGAGCTTACTGTACCAACGTGGTCTCAGCATCGCGAGAGCGATTGAATGCTTCAAGGAAGCCGTCGCGATCGATCCTTCTTATGCACAAGCGTGGGCAGGTTTGGCTGACGGTTATACAACCTGCGCTTACTCAGGTTTCAAACCGGCCATCGACCTAATGCCTGGAGCGTTGGAAGCCGCGCGACGTGCGCTCGATCTGGACTCGAATCTTGCGGAAGCACATAACGCCTTCGCGTGTGCGACGTTGTTGTACGACAGAAACTTTGAACTTGCTGAGAAAGAGTTCAAGGCGGCATTAAGACTCAACCCAAGCTACCCTCAAGCCATTGCCTGGTATGGTCTCTTTTTCCTGCAGTGGGTCTCTGGACGCGAAGAGGAGGCGCGAGAGGAACTCTGGCGCGCGATTCAAATCGACCCATTGTCAGCTTACGCGCACGTAATCTTCTCGTTTTACTGCTCCAGCAGTAATCAATTTTCTGAAGCGCTCGAACACGCTCGCCGTGGCGTCGAACTTGATTCACAGTCATATCTCGCCAGGTGGAGTCTTTCGGTCGCACTTCAAGGTGTTGGCGATTATCAGGAAGCGGCGGCGGTGGCAGAAGAAGCGGTCGCGATGTCGGGACGTCACAGTTGGGCGCTTACAACGCTGGCATCGATTTATGACAATTGGAACAAACCTGAAAAAGCAAAAGCAGTCTACGCCGAACTTGAAGCCAGAAATGTTCGCGAGTACATCCAGCCTGCAATGATGATCATAGCCGCTGATGCAGCAGGCGAACGCGATCGTGCAATTGGTTTCGCACAACAAGCTAATGAGGTCAAAGATCCACTTTTTGTGATGATTGGTCGATGTTGGCCTCAATATTACAAGCTGCGGGCGGATGCCCGGTTTTTAGATGTGCTGCGTCAGTTAAATCTTCCGAACTGGAGCGCTGAGACGTAGACAATTCATTTGGAGACTCTTTCCCTAACTCAACAATACGGATCGGACTGCCAGAATAAGAAAATTGAGGTGAAGAAATTGAAGCGACTCATCTTAGTGATCAGCGCCTTCCTCCTCGCAGTGGCAAGTAGTCAGTACCACGCGATAGCAGGTGGGCCACCTCTCGCTGCCAACTTGCGAGTCAACACTGCCGGAGCCACCCGCTACCGCGAGGTGTTAACGACTTCAGCCGACGAATTCAATGCGTTTTGGGAAAAGTTCAAAGCTGCGGTAATCAAGTCGGATAAAGACGCCGTAGCCAGTCTCTCAAAGTTCCCGATTGGAATGTCGTATGGAATTCGTTCCATAAAGACGAAACCCGAACTCCTGCGTCGCTTCAAAGAGGTCTTCAGTAAGCAAACGGACGCGGTCAAATGTTTCCAGGCGAAGGAACCAGAAAAGGATTCAGCCAACCCGCGCAAATACTCCATTGCGTGTCCAGATGCGGCAGGAAATGAAGTCGTGATTTACGAATTCGAGCGAGGTAGTGCAGGCTGGAAGTTCGTGCGACTCGACAACATCAATGAATGACTATCGACTACCAACACTAGGTTGAATCTAAATGTCTGACCTGTCTGCCAACTCAACCGTCTCACACTACCGCATCCTGTCTAAACTTGGTGCGGGTGGAATGGGTGAGGTCTATCTCGCACAAGACACATCCGAATTAGGTCGCACCGTCGCAATCAAAATCTTGTCGGCTGAAGTTTCGTACAACAAAGATCGCCTACAACGTTTCACCCAGGAAGCGCGCACCGTCTCGAATCTCAATCATCCAAACATTCTCACCGTCTATGAATTTGGACAGACTGAAAACACCTCATTTATCGCCACAGAGTACATCGACGGCGTAACACTGCGACAACATCTTTCAGGTCGCAAACTCAAACTGGTTGACGTTCTCGATGTAACGATTCAGATCGTCGCAGCCTTAAATGCCGCACACGAAGCAGGCGTGATGCATCGTGATCTCAAACCCGAAAACGTCATGGTCCGCAAAGACCATATCGTCAAAGTGCTCGACTTTGGTCTCGCCAAACTCCAGTCAACGGGACTTGCCGACCTGGAGATAGGGAGACAGGGCGACGAACTTAATACGCTGATCGCCACGTCTCATCGTCTCCCTCTCGCCGAGTCGCCGATTACCACGCCCGGCGTGATCATGGGAACAGTCAGCTACATGTCACCTGAACAATCGATCGGAAGGGATGTGGACCAGCGAACTGATATCTGGAGCGTCGGAGTCTTGCTCTATGAAATGATCTCCGGCCATCTGCCATTCCGCGGTAAAGATGTTCACCGGCAGATCATTGCGATACAGGAGGCTGATCCAACTCCAGTTTCGCATGAAGTTGCGGGAGTACCGGGACGATTAGAAGAGATCATCGAAAAGTGTTTAGCGAAGGACAAGAATGAACGCTATCAAACAGCAAAGGATCTACTGATTGATCTACGAAATCTGCGCCGCAAGTTGGATGTAGAAGCCGAGATAGATCGAACAGTTGCCCCCACAGTAAGGAGCACGAGCGCAGCAACCGCAGTCAGCACGCAACAAGCGGCGCAGACCGCCTCCAGTGCGGAGTATGTTGTCTCGCGAATTAAGCAACACAAAATCGCCGCCGTTGTGATTATTCTGGTGCTTGTTGCCACAGCAGTGGGTGTGCTTTTTTATTTTCGTACCGGTAGCGCAAGTTCAGCGATCCAATCTATTGCAGTAATGCCGTTTGTTAACGAGGGAGGGAATGCAGATCTTGACTATCTGTCAGACGGAATGACTGAAACACTGATCAGCAGCCTCTCCCAGGTTCCGAATCTAAGTGTCAAAGCGCGTTCCCTGGTGTTTCGCTACAAAGGCAAGGAAACGAATCCGCAAACGATTGG
>PSRF01000280.1 GCA_003175865.1 Blastocatellia bacterium | reverse complement strand
CCGCCCCTACAAATTGTCACTCGCTTCGCTACTGTTCCGATACTAAGATACACTCGTTTCAATAAAACCTTAGTTCACCTTCCGTCACAAAGAATGACCACAAAGCCCCTTATAGCCGCCATTCTTTCCGCCATTTTAGTTCTCAGCTATTCAGCTCAAGCTCAACAGACGTTCAAGATTGCCAAAATCGAGTTTGAGGGTTTGAGCCGAATCACAACCGACGAGGTTCAGACGCTGACCGGGCTGAAGTTGGGTGACACATTTAGTGAGGCCTCCGCTGACGCAGCTGCACAACGTCTGATCGACAGTGGTCTTTTTAAGAACGTCGGCTACCACACGAATACGGTGAAAGATCAAATGACAATCACGTTTCGAGTGGAAGAAGCGAAGGTACAAACTTCACGTGTTGTGTTCGACAATTTCATTTGGTTCACCGACACCGAATTGATCGCAGCGGTTCAACGGGAGATCCCATCTTTCACAGGTACCGCTCCCGATAACGGCGACACTGTCGAACGTATTATCAAAGCGCTGCAACGATTTCTTCATGAAAATCAGATTGAAGCAACCGTCAACTATATGGCTTCTCAGGATGCGCCGAATAGCCCAACTCAGGAGCATATCTTCAGCGTTATCGGTGTCCCGATGCCTATCTGTACGATCCACTACACGGGCACAAAGAATGTCGCCGAGTCGAAGCTTCTCGAAAGCTCAAAACAGTTGGTCGGCAGTGACTACTCTCAGAAGTTTGTGAGTTTGTTCGCGACAAACAACCTCATTCCGATCTATCGGGAACTTGGTCTGCTCAAAGTTGCCTTCGCGCCTTCAGCCGCAAAACCCGAAGCGACCGCGACGTGCAAATCCGGTGTAGAGCTGACACTTGGCGTGGACGAAGGCCTGATTTACAAGTGGGACCATGCCGAATGGTCAGGCGTCAGCGCAATTACGTCTTCAGAGTTGAACACTGTCATCGGAATGCAGCCGGGTCAGACGGCAAATGGACTGGTACTAGACAAGCTGCCGGACGCAATTCATCAAGTCTATGGACGCAAAGGCTACCTTCTCGTCAGAACAAAAACACACCCCGAGTTCGACGATACTACGCAGAAAGTTATGTACAAGATCGATGTCGTCGAAGGGCCGCAGTTTCGAATGGGCAAATTAATTCTGAAGGGTTTTGCAGCAGACACAGCCAAGGCACTCAATGACCAGTGGCAATTGAAACCAGGCGACATCTTCAATGAGAACTATCTGCGCGAGTTTACAAAGAAGTCGATGGGAGACATTTTGCGGCCGCTCTACTTTGAGCGTCGTGCACAAAACAAACCAGCCCCAAACGTGAAGAGTTCCGCCCCTCCCAATCGTCAGACATTAACCGTCGACGTAACGTTCGAGCTTACAAACTAATGTTCGATATCGTCCGAACGGGTTGGACCTTCTCATTTATCATTGGTCATGTGCCATTCGTTCATTCAATTTGGAAGTGGACCCTAAATACCACAAACGGCAGTTGGTGGATTCTTAAAGTCCTTTCTAACCGGCGGCTCAAGAAAGAAGTTTACGCGCTCGCGAAAGCAACTTGAGTTTTACATTTCAAGATCGTTCGCGAGCGCGTAAACTTCTTTGGTGCGTTTGGTGTAGAAAGGATCTGAACATCCACTCACTTCCGTGAGTGGTATTCCCTCTTGTACTTCGAGGTTGAATCCACCATTCATCATTTGTCCTTTATGAAGGCGGTCTTTGGTCTTTGGTTCACGAGATAAATGTAGCTCGCAAGACGAAGACCCAAGACCCAAAATAAAAAATAATCAATCTCAAGTGACCAATGATAAACGAGAAGGTCCAATCCATTCACAACCTCTCGAACGATCGTATGGATACCGGAGATCTAAACTTCCTCAAACAAGTCTCTGCTCGTATCGCTGAGAAACCATTCAAAGCGCATCCAATCTTTTCGGGCGCACATGCGCAAACACTCGCCGCGTACGCATGGCCCAGAGCCTACAGACTGTTCTCTCAACCTAAAGACGAAGAGCGTCTGTTCGAAGTCGAGCCAGGTGTGAAAGTCCTGGCTCACTGTCGCTGGCAATCACAAAGACCCGACCATCCAACAGTAGTTGTTTGGCACGGGATGGAAGGCTCAAGCAAGTCTGTGTACATGATCGCCATGGCAGACAAAGCGTTTCGAGGAGGTTTTAATGTTGTGCGAGTCAATTACCGCAACTGCGGCGGCACAGAACACTTGACGCCAACCCTATACCACGGTGGCATGAGTAGTGACCTGCGCAGCGTGCTCAATGAACTGATCACGCTTGACCAGCTAAAGCGAATTTACCTGATTGGATTTTCCCTGGGAGGGAATCTCGTTCTCAAACTTCTCGGCGAATACGCAGAGAATGTTCCCGCTGAAGTTCGTGCTGCATGTGTCGTGTCGCCATCGGTGAACCTCCGCGACAGTTCTGATCTGATAATGGCCAAACGGAACTGGCTATATCACAAGAATTTTGTGCGCAGCATGAAGGCCCGAGTCCGCGCAAAACACAAACTCTTTCCGGATCTTTATGACCTTAAGCGACTCGAACAAATTGAAACTATTCGCGACTTCGACGAGAACTTCACCTCACTTTCTAACGGTTTTCAGAACGCAGATGACTACTACTCTCAATCGAGTTCAATCCGACTTGTCGACAAGGTTCGAATCCCGACCATGATTATTCACTCGATAGATGATCCGTTTATTCCGTTCGCGCCGATGCGGGAACCCGTGTTCGTGGAGAATCCTCATCTCCTCGTCATCGCAACAGATCGCGGCGGACACGTCGCCTTCATCGCCGCTGACGCCAACGGAGACGTCGATCGCTTCTGGGCCGAGAACCGTGTGGTCGAATTTTGCGAAATCGCGGAGGAGTTGCTGCCGTAATTTTTTAGCTTGACCACCTTAATTGCGATTTGTTGCTGGACCATAGTTCCTGTTTCAATATCGTCCATGAAAACTAAAACATTCTTCGTCTTTGTGCTGCTGCTATTTTCCACTTCCGTTTCAGCACAAACACTCATAACCGTTGCTGTTGATGCGACGGATTCTTCACGCAACCTGCTTCACACCAGATTGACGATTCCCGTCAAACCTGGGCCACTGACTCTCTTCTATCCGAAGTGGATTCCTGGTGAACACACTCCCACCGGTCCAATCAATGACATGGTGGACTTCAAGTTAATGGCTGGCGGACAGCAAATTCCCTGGCGACGTGATGATGTCGAGATGTTTGCCTTTCATTGCGACATTCCGGCGGGCGTTAATCTGCTGAACATCAGCTTCGACAGTGCTTCGCAACCTGAGACCACCGCAAGTGCAAAACTCGCACGTATCAAGTGGAACCGTCTCCTCGTTTATCCAGAGGGAATGCCCAGCGATGCTATCAGCGTCAGAGCAACCCTGAAGTTGCCGGCAGGATGGGCATATTCCACGGCGTTGCCATTGGTAAGTGAAAACAAAGATGGACTTCAATTTAAAGAGGTCTCTCTCACGGAGTTCGTCGATTCTCCGGCCATCATCGGTGCGCACTACCGGAGAGTACCGCTTACCACCACGGGCGTAATGCACGAGGTCGACATTATGGCCGACACAACTCCCGCTCTCGAGATGAAAACCGAGACGCTGGCAGGGCTGAAAAAGTTAGTACAGGAAGCGTATGCATTATTTGGCGCTCGGCATTACCGGAGCTACAAATTCCTTTTGACGCTGAGCAGTCACGGGGGCAGCGAAGGACTCGAGCATCATGAGTCAAGCGAAGATGGTGTTGGTGAAAAGGCATTCAGCGATGAACTCGAGTTGCTCGATTTCGGTGATCTAATGTCTCACGAGTACGTCCATTCCTGGAACGGCAAATATCGACGGCCGGTTGATCTCGCGACTCCAGATTATGAGCAACCAATGAAGGGCGACCTACTTTGGGTCTATGAGGGACTAACTGAATATCTCGGAAGAGTCTTACCTTCGCGAAGCGGTTTGTGGAGTGCAGAAGATTTCCGTGAGACGTTTGCTGAGGTAGCTGCGGAATTCGAATATCAGTCCGGCCGGAGCTGGCGTCCGCTCGTAGATACAGCTGTCGCCGTGCAACTGACATATCCATCTCCGAGGGCCTGGATGAACTACAGACGTCGTGTCGATTATTACGATGAAAGTTCGTTGATCTGGTTGGATGTCGATGTGTTGATCCGGCAGCGAACGAACGGAAGACTTTCGCTCGACGAGTTTTGTCGCCGCTTTCATGGCGGACAGGACACAGGACCGCTACTCAAGCCGTACACATTCGACGATGTCGTAAACACGCTCAATGAAGTTATGCCGTTTGACTGGCGCGCTTTTTTGACTGAGCGCCTCGCCCGCGTTAATCCACACGCTCCAATTGATGGCATTACGAGTGGTGGCTGGAAAGTTGTTTACACAGACAAACCAAACACGCAAGTCCGCGTGCAGGACCATTCGCGCAAGAGCGTGGATTTGATGTACTCGATTGGTGTGTTACTGAAGGAAGATGGAAGCGTGTTGGACGTCAACCCGAGTCTGGAAGGCTTCAAAGCCGGGCTTGCACCGGGTATGAAAATACTCACGGTCAACGGCCGCACGTGGGCCAGTGAAGTTCTTCACGATGCGATCGCAAAAGCGAAGACAGACACGGCACCTATTGAGTTAGTTGTTGAAAACGGTAGCTTCGTCATGACCTACCGTCTGAACTACCACGGTGGTGAACGCTACCCCCACCTCGAACGAGACCCCACAAAACCAGACCTACTCCTGGATGTAATCAAACCACGCACCAATTAAAGAGTGGGCCAAGCAAAGTAAAGGGCGGCCACGAAGGCCGCCCGCGACAATAACTCAGCCGTGTGCGGCGGCTACGCGCTTTTCCATTTCCGCCGGCGTCACGTCTTCTATATGTGTTGCAACAGTCCAAACATGACCGAAGGGATCTTTGAGCGTCCCCGAGCGATCACCGTAAAACTGATCCTGCAACGCTTTTAACTCCTTTCCCCCAGCCGCAATCGCCTGGTTGTAAATCTTGTCGACGTTTTCAACGTAAATCATCAGGCTCACCGGCGTTCCAGCCGATGCCTGCGGGCCCTTGTACCCCATCTCGGGTTGTTCATCCGCCAGCATGATTGGAGAGTCGCCGATCTTGAGTTCAGCATGTCCAATCTTGCCCTTGTTGTCTTCCATGCGAAACAGTTCAGTTGCCCCAAACGCTTTCTTGTAGTACGTGATTGCGTTCGCAGCGCCATGAATTATCAAGTAAGGCGTAACTGAATGGTAACCTTCGGGAATTGGTTTTACCTTTGCCATTGGCTTCTCCTTTCAGATGTTTGTTGGAACTAGTTCAATTTTCAAATTGTTGTTGGGGAAACAAAGCTTCGCGCCAACCTGAGTGGCTTTCAACTTAGTCCCTAAACGTTGCTACGCAAAACTTTTGTCGAAAGGATTGCTACTTCTTCTCGATGCGTTTTATTAAGCGCAATGCCTGATTTCGGGCGATGAGGGGAATGTGTTCGTCGGTGGTGAGTTCTTTCAACAAGGGCAACACCTGTTGTGGATCCGAGAGCATGTTGCGATTCAACATTGATTCGAAACCTTCCATCAACTTCGGCGCATTCAGAGGTTGGTTCTCGCGCGCAATGGAAATATCAAAAACGAAGATGGCCTGGTCCGCTGCTTTCCTGTACTCGCCAACCAGCGCGGCAGCGCTTTGGTCGTGAGTCCAATTGAATTCAGCGACTCGTTTGCGCGTTCCCTCTTCCATTCCGATCTTCATTGTGCCAAGGTGAGCGAAGCTTTGACTTGACTGGTAGTTTGTGTCCGAATCCAAAAACTTCAAAGCTGTCCATAAAGGCAAAATCCGCGACATCGCAGTCTGCGAAATCTCGAGTGGTTCAACTACTGGAGTGTCCTCATTGAGTCGCTCAAACGTAATCGTTCCGCGCCCTGTTTGATCGTGTTCGATCACTATGTGCTTCACATAAAACTTCGGCTGCGAAAACTCATACGAATACTTGATTTGCTCAACCTTGCTTGCATCACTGGACGGCTGTTTCGAAGATTCTTCCGAAGGCTGCACAGCAGCAGGTCGCGAATTGTGCTTGGTGGCATTCTGGGCCAACGCAAAAACCGCCGCGCTCAGGATTACAAGCGCGGCGGGGAGAACTTGCTTCACCAGTTTGATTGCTTTCACTCGAACCTTACCGATACCAACTTCGATACGCCAGCCTCCTCCATTGTCACTCCGTAAAGCGCCCTGGCCATTTCCATCGTTCGCTTATTGTGCGTGATGACGATGAATTGCGTGTTGGCTGACATCTGTACGACTTTATCAGTAAACCGCCCAACGTTAGCTTCGTCAAGTGGCGCATCGACTTCGTCAAGCAAACAGAACGGCGCCGGACGATAATGGAATATTCCGAGGACCAGCGCCAACGCTGCCATTGCCTTCTCGCCGCCAGACAGCAGCAGCACGTTTTGTAAACGTTTGCCAGGGGGTTGGGCTACGATGTCGATACCCGACTCGAGGATGTCATCGGCATCGATCAAACTCATTTCGCCTCGACCACCTCCAAACAACTGCAGGAACAGCTCGCTAAAGTTCTTGTTGATCTGCTCGAATGCGTGCCGAAAGCGTTCGCGTGATCGACGTTTAATTTCGCGCAAAGCCTCTTCAGTCGATGAGATGCCGTCGATAATATCTTGTCGCTGCACCGTCAGGAACAACAGTCGCTCTTCGGCTTCGGCTAGTTCCTCAAGAGCCATCATGTTGACGCCACCAAAACCTTCAAGACGCGTGCGCAACTCCTCAACTCGTTTGTGACTTGCTTCAAGATCAAACTCTTCTTCGAGTGTGATCCCGGCCGCAAGTTCTTCTAGCGACTGGTTTAGCTCCGTATGACAGTTTTCGTGAACGAACGTCAGACGCGCCTGCGCTTCAGCACGTTGCACTTCCATACCAGCGCGGTCGTCCCTGACTTCTGCCGCTTGCTTGTTGAGCTCCGACAATTCTGATGCGAAGGCGTCGGCCTGTTCCCGCGCTTCATTGAGGCGCTGAGAGAGTTCCGCGATCTCCTGCTCTTCGCGTTCACGATCGATTTCAACAGTGCTCGCTTTGAGCTCAAGCTCTGTAATTGATTGCCTGAGCTCGTCACTTCGAGCACTCATCTCCATCATGTCGAGACGGTAACGCTCGACGCGCGCAGCTAGTTCGGCAAGTTCGGTTTCAGCGCGACGGACTTCAGCGGTCGTTGCGCGACGACGTTCAGCAGCAGCCGCAGCAGTGGCCCTTTGCTCCGCTAACGTTTCGTTGTCGAGTTCTGCTTCGCGTCTGAGATCGGCGAGCAGTGCCGAGGCGGTTATGACGTTATCCGCCGCTGCTTCCCGGCTGGACTCAGCGGCGGCGGCGTCGGTCAACGCTTGAGTTCGGCGTTGCTCAATCTCCGAACGCTCCTCTTCAACGCGCGCCGAATCCTGGGCCACGACTCGCAAATGTCTTTCTGCACGTTCGACTTCCTGCTCCAGGTTCGCGGCTGTGAGTTCACGCGTCATTGCTTCGCGCTCCTCGCGGCCGATGGCCTCATTCAACACGACAACCGTATCTTCGAGACCAACAAGTCGGGCGCGCGCTTCCTTCGACTTGCCTGAAGCCGACTCGACTTCCAGCCGCAGAACTTCAGCGCGGAGTTCGAGTTCACGCAGTTCGCGTTTGAAAGCCAATAACCCGGCGCCTTCTTCGACGGCGCGCGCATCGCCAGCGTTCACGAATTGCCCACTTGCAATCCAATCACCGTTGAGCGTGACGTACATCTCACCGGAAGCGATCGACCTGATCATTGCTTCTTCGAGATTCGCGGCAAGTCGCGCATTCATTTTTTCCGGCAACGTCCGCTTGAGCACGGTCACGAGTTGTTGCGGTGCACCGAGCAAGTCACTGATGCGCAGGTCATCACGTACATCGTCAACGATGCTAAACGACAGTGCTGGTCGTTCGTCGAGGCGGCAAGCAAGCGTATCGAGCTCAATCTCGTCACTGCCTCCGTGCAAACCTGCAACCAGAAAACTTGCGCGCCCGCCATTGTTCTCACGCAACCACTGCGCAGCACGCACGGCATCGTCGGGCGTCGGTACTACGATCGCCTGCAAAGACGAACCAAGCACGCCTTCGACTGCGCGCTCCCATTTAGCATCCACATTCAGGGTGTCGGCGAGTGTGCCGATAAAATGAAAATCGCGAGGAGTCTCACTCGGTGAGAAAACAAGTTGCACAGCAGGCGAGTAATACGCGCGCCGCTGGTCGAGTTCTTTCAAACTCTCAAGCCGATGACTGGCGCGCGAGTGCTCTTCACGTACTCGCGAGAGTTCAGCTTCTGTATCACTGACGGATTCGTGTCCCCTGACGACGGCGTCAACTGCGGCTTCACGCTCCGCTTGCAATTGAGCAACGAGTTGCCTAGCGACTCCTAACTCCTCAGAAAAGCTTTCCCTCTCTGTTTTCCGCTCGGTAAGGTGTGCAGCAGCACGTTCACCTTCTCTCGCCAATCCCTCCGCTTGTTGAGACAAGCGCTCAAGCGTTACCTCAAGTTGACGGGCAATCTCGCGTAGCCGCTCTGCGATCGCCGTTTGCTTCAAGAGTTCCGCACGGGCACTCTCGATTTCTGCTTCGGCGGTCCCAGCCGCGTGCAGTCGCGCGGCGTATGTTTCTTCAGCCGTGCGCAGGCTCAATGCACTTTCATCCGACTCAATTCGAAGTTTTGCATCTTCGTCCTGAAGACGACGGCACTCGGCCTCTATCAAAACGAGGCGAGCGGTCAGTGCCTCGATTTCAGCAGTCAACTCTCCCTTTCGTTTTTCAATTTCGCTAAGCTGTTCTTGCTGATAGACGCACTCACGTGCCTGACGGTCGCGTTGGAGCACTGCTTCAGCCGCGGCAGCACGCGCCCCAGTTAATCGATCTTCGAGGTTCCTGGCTTCCTGGGTTGCAGCTCGTGCTGACTCCTCACGATTACCCAACTCGTCTGCAATGCTCAGCTCAATTTCGTTGATTTCAGCTAGTTTGGTTTTGGTCTCTTCGAGAACGAGCGCGAGTTTCTTATCTTCCGCGACGTAAACCTGACGCAACAGTTCCCGGAGCTCTTCACGCAACACACCGTAGCGTCGAGCCTTCGAAGCCTGACGGCGCAAACTGTTTACTTGCCGATCGATTTCAGAAACGATATCGGAGATACGAGACAGGTTTGACCGAGCTGACTCCAGTCGAGCCTCAGTCGCACGTTGCCTAACTCGAAACTTGGTTATGCCTGCCGCCTCTTCAATAATCGTGCGGCGGTCCATCGGCTTCGCGGAAAGTATCTGACCAATCCTGCCCTGTTCGATAATCGCGTAATGACCACCCGACAAACCTGTTCCGGAGAAAAGGTCCTGAATATCTCGCAACCGACAAATCTTGTCGTTAAGCAGATATTCGCTTTCGCCGGATCGATAAAGGCGACGCGTAACTGAAACGGCCTCACCCGGAGCAAATTCGAGCGCCAGATTTCTACGTCTCCAATGGCGCTTGTGTGAAACTCTTGGCTGACTGGTCACTTCGGCTGCAGCGTTCTCGGCTGGCTCAGTTGAAGCAACCTCACCTTCACCTGGCGCCACTGACTCCGGTTGTGTTGTGGTCTCAGCCGCAGCTTCCTGCGGCAGTATCGAATCGAGATCCACCAGACGCTCATCTATTTGCTCGAGCGTTGAATCGATGTCTTCGATATCGGGTTCGCTCTCAACCGCATCATCGCGAACCAGATGCATGACTACTTCTGCCATGCCGCTGGGCGGACGATTGCGAGCACCCTGGAAGATGACATCTTTCATCTCCCCGCCGCGCAAGTGCTTGATGCGCTGTTCACCCAGAACCCAGGCAATGGCGTCGGCAACGTTACTTTTACCGCAGCCATTTGGCCCAACGATGGCTGTGATACCGTCCCCTGTGAAGATTATTTCGGTGTAGTCGGCGAAGGATTTGAAGCCGGTGATTTCCAGCCTTTGAAGTTTGAACATTCGCGGTAAATCGCTCGGTTATTTGGCTAGTTTCTGGACCTGAAGGTGGCCCACAGAAACTCTGGTTACGGGTGAGTCACTATAAGTGCCTCGTGCTTAGAATGTCAACCAGAACTTGAACTTAGAATGGCTTAATTAAGTGAGGAGCAAAGTTAGTCAGCACGCTTAAATTTTTGACAAGGAATGGCTCAAGTAAGCTAACCGTCTTGGCTACTGGTTGACCAACGATGTTTTACGCTCATAAAGCAGCAAGTTGACACCTGGACGCAGAGCGAAGCCGCCGTCACCCTTGCCCGAAGGAACTAATTGGTAGAGTTCGCCATATCTTTGATCCATTTCGGCCTTTTGGGTCTCGGAGGCGATGATAATCGGCTCATTAGAAGTAGTCATTTGTGCAAAGTAACCGACGCGTGAATAGTTTCGCAGGTACCAGGGCAGCGGCCAGTAGTCAGGCGACACGATCGTGATTCCAGTAAGATTCTTCTGGTTTTGTTGGGCCAACTTGTCAATTTCATTAACTAGTTGAACGGTGTCGCGTTTTGTGTGGGCATAGACGTAGACGTAGTACTCGCTGTCGTTGTCGTAGTTGAAAAAGTTGAGGTCAATGGTTTGGTAGAAACTGATACCAATAGCGATTACAACAACGGTAACTGCGAAGCGCAGTTGGTTTAGATCGAGTTGGTAAAAAGTTTGAACTGCATAACCTGCGATGATCGCAAGAGGAATGATGAAATTGAGTTGTAACCAGGGAGTCTTGTACGGAACTAATGAGTAAGCAGCAATCAAACCAAAAGCCCACATAGCCGAGAAGAGCGCGAATGAGTTCTTCGGTTTCAACACTGCAAAGACCGCACCAATCGCTCCCAGGAACAGCAGTGGCGCTTCTTGGAAGACAAGCCAATGGATATAAGTGACGGGCGGATGGACATGTTGCGCCTTACCAGTTTTGGTCCAGAAGTCGAATGTCTTAAGAGAATCGTAGATACCTTGCGGATAGTTACTAAAGAACGACGAGTAGAAGACTATGTTAATAGCAACGAATAGAACTGAGCCAAGAAGAATCCAAAGCAAAAGAGTTGAAGTACCCCCAATTTCCTCAACAAGCTCTGTGAGACCTAAGCCAGCTTCCGTTTGAGTCTTCTTACGTTGTTTGGTCGAAACTCTGCTGCGCTTAACCAACCGCTTGTAGATGTTGGTCAGGACCAGTGCCAGAAAAAGCACTGCGGCTGAAATCATTGCAGTTTCTTTAGTGGCAAACAAAAGCGCTGCTGAAACAAAGGCGAGTATCAGGTGATGTGGACGCCGCTCGTCGTAGAACCTCAGACCCGCAACTACGATTCCAAGCGTGAAGAACACAAACTGTGTCTCATGAATGAAGTAACGTGATAAGTAAACCGCTCCTGGCGAGACCGCCACGAAAAGTGCTGCTGAAAGTGTCGCCACCGTACCGAGACGACGCCGTAAACAAAAGATCAGTGCAATTGTTCCCAGGCCAAACAAGGCAGGAATTAATCTAATGTTGAATGTGGTCAGACCGTATTCATCGCGTGCGGCAGCGCCAAACAGAAGCTTCGTGACCCACGGAATGATGGCAGCAAAATAATAGAGTGTTGGTCCATGATAATTTGCCGGATCGTAATGATAGATGTTCTCGCGCACGAGCCTTACGAGGAAATTGCCGTTAACTCCTTCATCGTGGTGCAGTGGAACAAGGTTTAAGTTGTAGAGACGCAGCACCGCGCCTAGACAGAGTATTGCGACGACACCAATCCACCACGTCGTTTCGGAGAATTCTCCTCGAGCTGTGACCGGCGCATTTACCGTAGCGGCTTTGTCACGAACGGTCTTACTGGGGCTTGATTTTGTAGAGCGAGTACTCACCAACTTCTCCAGCCTTTTTGTATCGAGAAAAGAATTGCTGATTCACCGGCGTCACAAGCTTCTCAAGTGGTCCAACAACTACATAGTCAATTCCGTAATTGCGAAGCAACTGATCCGCGTCAGAGGAACCGCCGTAGATTCTCTTAATCTCTGCTTCTCTCGGACCGAACTCAAGACCATGCGTCCAGATGTGGCCAGGATAGCCAAGCAGAGATCTGCGCCCAGTTAAGAAGACGGGATCGTTGTGTACCGGGGCATGGATCACCAAGGCGCGCGGTGGAGTTTGCTTCTTTATGAGTTCAGCGAACGCGATACCCGCGCGATCGAAGATCGTATATTTTGTGGAACGCAAGGCGATACCCGCGACATCAAGTGCACCCGCCAACGTTACACACACGAAAAGAAAAATAGCGATGACTCGTCGAATTTTCCCTTGTCTCCAAAGGTGGGCTAACAAAAGGGCGACGAGCGGAGCCGACGCGAGCCACCAGTAGTACAGCACTTTGATGTTGTCCCAGATCCACGGCGCCATCTTAATAAAATTCGGCACTATGAAACATAAGATGAATGGCAG
>PSRF01000103.1 GCA_003175865.1 Blastocatellia bacterium | reverse complement strand
TTCATCGGCGCTAATTTTGTAAGCCACGTGAAGGGCACAGGCGCTTTGTTAGTAAACCAAGTCTCTATGATATAGTTCGGGTTCTAAAAACAACCTCAGGCATATTCCAAAAGGATCTGAATCCATGTCAGGACATTCGAAGTGGCACAGTATCAAACACAAGAAAGGCGCGCTCGATGCCAAGCGCGGGAAGCTTTTTACAAAGTTTATTAAGGAAATAACTGTCGCGGCACGAACTGGTGGTGGTGATCCAGATGCGAACGCTCGTCTTCGCAAAGCTATCAACGACGCGAAAGCGGGCAACATGCCAAACGACACAATTGACCGCGCCATTCGACGTGGTACCGGAGAAGAAGAAGGCGTCCACTACGAAGAGATTACCTACGAGGGCTATGGACCAGGTGGAGTAGCGCTCTTGATTCAATCAATGACCGACAATCGAAACCGGACTGTCGCCGAGATTCGTCACATCTTCTCGAAGAACGGCGGGAACCTTGGTGAAAGTGGGTCTGTAGGATGGATGTTTGATAAGAAGGGTTACATTGTCGTCGAAAAGGCAGCGAAGTCGGAGGATGAATTATTCGAACTGGCAATCGATGCTGGTGCAGACGACGTTCGCGACGACGAAGACAACTTCGAGATCATTACCTCCCTTGACTCATTCGACGCTGTATTGACAGCTGTAAAGACAGCAGGTGTTGAACCTCAAGTCGCCGAAGTCGAGATGGTCCCTCAGAACTATGTCAAGCTCGAAGGTTCTGATGCTCGTCAGATGCTAAAATTGATGGAAGCACTCGAAGACCATGACGACGTTCAGAAAGTCTCAGCGAACTTTGACATCAGCGAAGCCGATATGGCTGCAGCTTAATGCCTTAAGATCTCCAGCGTCTCTTTTCCCGATCTCCGCGATCTTCGCCTTTAGATTTTGAGTCACCACTGCTCGGTTCGTTGGAACCTGTCATCTGCCGGCGTTCGACATCTTCTCGACGTCGGCGATTCTTTTTGTCTTTTCTCTCTCCGTCTTTCTTCTGTCGGTCTTTGTCGGACATGCATCACCTCAACGGGTTTGTGTCCTCGCCTTTGCTACCGCATAAGCAAGTCCGACGCCTGCGAGCAGTAAACCTCCAGTTACGAAAGGGTGTATAGAAGCTTTTGTGTACAGACTGTGCTGCGCTACGTGTCCATCATAGTTTCCATTGACTCGCGCTTCGCGTGACGGCGTATCCAGACCGCTCTCTTCATTTGAACTCTTTGGCGTATCCGATTTCTGAGTCTCGAAAGTAAACGCTTCCATCAATTTGTCAGCGAGCCTCGGACTGTACTTTTCAGCAAGCGCCAGGATCTTCGCAGCGCCACCAACAAAGAGATCCCTTACTGGGTTTTCGGCCGCGTAGAGAATTGCTTCCGCGACTGATTCGGCAGGATAGACCGGTGGCGTATGTTTCGGTTCAAAGCCAAGATAACTCTTCGCATGTTCGTTGTATGGGGTATCGATTGCGCCCGGTTTGATCAGGGTCACTGAAATCGGTGCGCCGTCATGTCCGAGTTCCATTCTGAAGGCGTCGGTGAAACCTTTGACGGCATGTTTGGAAGCAGAGTAGCTGCCTTGCAATGGTATCGCACGATCTGACAACGTACTGCCCACGTTGATAATTGCACCACCGCGTTGTCGAAGATGCTGTGCAGCAACGGTGGATCCAACAACGAGCCCCCAGTAGTTGGTATCAAACATCCGCTTCTGTTCGTCTAAAGGGATGTCGACGAGTCTGCCGTAGATCGAAACGCCTGCGTTGTTGACCCAGGTGTCGAAACCGCCAAAGCGTGCATTCGCTTCGTCCGCAATTCTTCGGACCTCAGCCTCGTCGCCTACATCTGCGACGACATAAATGGCTTCACCACCATTGGCACTGATGTCTTTAGTAACTTGTTTTAGTGCTTCCTCGCTACGTGCAGCCAGAACCAGCTTCGCGCCTTTTTCCGCTGCCATCTTTGCCGTCGCTAAGCCGATCCCACTCGATGCGCCAGTGATTACAATGACCTGATCTCCGATATTCTTCAGTTGTACCCTCATTAAACCCCCTTGCTCTCAAGCAGTGCTTTTCTTTGCGTTGCTCGCAAACAGTTTCCCTGCCTGGCTATCAAAACGAAGCAGGCAAGATGCTTCGCTCACTTGTGATCGCTACTTCGAACGGGAAGCGCTCTTCGCGGAACTCTCGATCTCGTCGCGATTGACCAGCTTCGAGAAGCGGCTCGGCTTTCCGCCCTTCGTCTGTTCCTGGTATAGCAATCCGAGTCCGTTGTTTTCAAAAATGTCAAAGAACTGCTCCCATGAGATTGCCTCAAGAGTTTCTTCGCCGCTGTAACCCGGATAGTCGATTCGCAAGAGGGCACTACCATCTTTGCTTTCCGTTCCTTTTACTTTCGCTGGATGTCCACCACGTTCTTCGACCCACCGTCGGATTTCTTCTTGATGAGTAGTAACTAGTGCATCCGCCATTGTTTCCGCTCCTTCTGTTTTGAATATCCGAATGTCCGTTAAGCTTCAGCTTGTCGTTACTTCCACTAAGCTCAACCTCAACTGAAGTCACAGTGACTTTGCCGTCGCATCTTACCGACAAGCTCAAACTTATCGGACATTCAGCAAGGACAATGCAGCAAGGACAATGCCGCAAGTTCTTACAAAACTGTCGAGTGAGTTTTGTGTTTGTACTGAGACACAATTCATCTAAAGCTCATCGAGTTCGGGTCAAACAAGAACGCGGTGCCCGCCACCTGTCTCCCGCAGATGGCGATCCTGTTGCGGGAGTCAGATAAAAGTTTGTGGTCAGATATTTTTGAGCGTCGGAGTCTGTCTTAAATTAGTGATGGCATCGCTATTGCCACTCACGAGTGCGTCTAAAAAGAAAGCATTGAAAACGACTTATAAGGCAACGGAGCCACTGTAACGTCTGTATCGATTCAAGGCGAAGATTGAGCTACTCAATCAGATCCGTTTTCACTTCGCCGTTTACCGAAAGTGTCTCGTTCGACTGAGACCTTCAGTCGCTTTGAACTCGCGACTGGACAACGACTTTTATCGGTTACAAAGAGTGACTGACAAAGCCCCAATGGGTGAACTGTAAAAGGACAACAAACGCAAAGTAGCGAACCTTTGATATGCAGAGACACTGGATAACGGTCAGCTGCCGCTGAAGGTCTGGGTGGGCGAGAAGCCTTTGTTCGCGCGTGGTTCGAAATATCGAGGACAGCCGATTGTGCTTTCGGAGGTTGGAGGCTTTCTGGCGGTTCCTACCGAGTTGCCGCCAGAGAAGCGGGATCTCCTCTACCAGTTTTATGATTCATTCAAAACACCTGAGGAGTTAGCCGGGAAGTACAGGGATTTGATGCGAGGCATTTCGTCTCTGAAGTTTCTAGCGGGTTTTTGCTATACACAGTTGACGGACATCGAGCAGGAGATCAAGGCTGTTGACGTACGACCGCGGGCCGAAGGTGAACCCAGAGTTTATCGCTGAGGTGCATCGCGAGTTCTTCAAGAACTTGTGAGACCACAAGCTTCAAGCCCGTGGTTTTTCTCGGAACTATATCGGGATCTTTTGTAGCTACTGCTGCGTCGTCCTCAGTGTTTCGACTTGTGCTAGCTCTCCTCGTTCTGTTGTCGTGCCCATTACGACACGGACCGTGTGTTGTTGAGGTTCATCAGATAACGGAATCTCTAATCTTGTTTGTGGAGCTCCGTCAAGCTCCATGCTGGCAATCCCTTTGCTCACACCCATCGGGTTCTCGACCTTGATCCTGTAGACGGCGTTGCCATGGCGGTAAGTGATTTCGAACTCTCGCCACCACCTAGGCACACAAGGATCGATCATCAACCTGTTCGCACGCAGGCGGAAGCCAAGTATCGATTCCAGGCCGGCGCGATACATCCAGCCTGCCGAGCCCGTATACCAGGTCCAACCTCCACGCCCCGTGTGGGGAGGGACAGCGTACACATCACCGGCGGCAACATATGGCTCAACCCTGTACTTGTGTAAGCCCGCGCGCGTTGACGAGTGATTGATTGGATTTAGAAGTGAAAACAACTCTCCGGCACGGTCGCCGTCGCCCAGCATTGAAAAGGCGATTAAGGTCCAGATAGCAGCGTGTGTATATTGGCCGCCGTTTTCACGAACGCCGGGGACATACCCTTTGATATAACCGGGATCGATCGGGCTTTGGTCGAATGGTGGGGTAAATAGGATGACAAGACCGTCCCCTCTTCGAATCAAGTATTGCTCAACTGCAGCCATAGCTCGCGACATTCTGTAATTATCAGAAGCCCCCGAAATCACAGACCACGATTGTGCAATCGAGTCGATGCGACATTCTTGATTTTGCGAGGAACCTAATGGAGTACCATCATCGAAATACGCACGTCGATACCAATCACCGTCCCAACCGTTCTCTTCCAAAGCCTCCTTCAAATTTGCCAAGTGTTGCCGGTAGCGATTTGTCCTCGTGAGATCGCTGCGCTTTTGCACGTATGGAAGAAAGTTAGTGATCGTTGTGTAGAGAAACCAACCTAGCCAGATGCTCTCGCCTTTTCCCTTGTCTCCGACTCGATTCATTCCATCGTTCCAATCACCGCTTCCCATTAATGGCAGGTCGTGGATACCGGTCTTCAAACTTCTATCTAAAGCGCGCCCGCAGTGTTCAAAAACATCAGCAACTTCTTGTGAGACGGTTGGCTCCATGTAGCGATCATCTTCATCAGGCTTTAGTTCGGGTTGTTCGAGAAAGGGAACGACCTCGTCAAATATGCTCTCGTCGCCGGTGACGTCGGCGTAGAAACTGGCGACGAAAGGGAGCCATAAGAGGTCGTCTGATATTCGTGTTCGCACTCCTCTACCGGTGGGCGGATGCCACCAATGTTGTACGTCACCTTCTTTGAATTGATGGCGGCTCGCTAAAAGAATTTGGTTCCTCGTAACATCCGGACTGCTGTAGACAAGTGACATTACATCCTGAAGCTGATCGCGAAAACCAAATGCGCCGCCCGATTGATAGAAAGCGGTGCGCGCCCAGATACGACACGACAGACTCTGGTAGAGCAGCCATCTGTTGAGCATCGGGTCGAGAGCCGGATCGGGAGTCTTCACCTCGATAGTTCCCAATAATCGGTCCCAGTAAGAAACGACTTGCTCAAACGCGGTGTTTACGTCTCCAGGTTGACGGAACTTCTGGATTACTGACTGTGCAGCTTCCTTCGAATCAGCCTCTCCGATGAAAAAGGCAAATTCACGTCCTTCATGCGGTGACAGTTCGACTTCAATGTGAAGCGCCGCGCATGGATCAAGTCCAGCTCCATCTCGATTGGCAAGCCCGATGCGGCCCAATGCGGCCGGCTGATCCAATGAACCATTGCGACCGATGAACTCTTTGCGGTCACAGGTAGCACTTGTGAGTCGTTCGTTACTGGCAACAAAGGCGACTCGATTTGCGAATTCATTGTTGAATGGATTGCGGGCAAAGATTGTCGAAGTCTCGTGATCAATTTCAGTTATCAAGTACGGTGCTGACGAATCACGTAGAACACCCAGTACAAGTTCGTCATATAGGAATATTGAGAAGTGTCGCTTCCGGCTAGTACGATTGCGCAATCGGAACAGAGAAACTTTTAACTCGGACCCAAGAGGTGCAAAGACGAGTAACTCCTGCGACACACCGTGACTGGTATGCTCGAACACGCTGTAGCCCTGGCCATGCCGGATGACATAAGGCTCCTTCTCTCGGATTGGGAGTGCGGTCGCGGACCAGGTGCTTCCGGATTGCTCGTCACGCAAGTAGATGATCTCACCTGGCGGATCGCTAATAGTATCGTTAGACCACGGTGTCAAACGGTTTTCACGACTGTTTACAGACCAGGTATAGCCTCCACCAGTCTCAGTGACCTGAAATCCGAAGTCCACCTCGTTGCCGATTACATTGGCCCACGGCAAAGGAGTCCATTGCTCGGCGCCCAGTACGGTTACGTACTCACGACCGCCCTGATGGAACCCTCCGAGTCCATTGAAAAATGACAGCTCGGTTGGAGTCGGCGTGTGCTCTGGATACTCGGCCGAAGCCAAACGTGGAACGAAGCGCGGTGGCATTTGTCCTTCAACTGGTCGAAACTCGAGTTGATCCTCTAAAGAACCTCGGTCGCAAACGATAACGGCGCGAGCCACTGAGTGAAGCAGAATGCGATCTGAATCAGTCATCTGGTCCGCCTGTCTTAAATAAATTCCGCTGGGCTTGTCCTGCAAACCCTGCAAACCGCCGGTACGAATGAGGTTTTCCAATTCGCGGTGGAGTTGCTGCTGATAAGTCGTGGGGCTGTCGTTAAGGATGACAAGATCAACTTTCAAACCCTTGAAGTGCAGATACTCATGGCCTTTAATAATCTTGCGCACCGTTGCCAGATCGGAACTCTTGTCTATTCTCACAATGATGATCGGCAAATCACCACTGATCCCGTGGGCCCACAAACTGGATTGAGCTTTTGTGTTGAGTGCCAGGACATGTGGACGCGGACGCAAAGATGGATCGGAGTAGATAATTCGTGATGCCAGACGTTGAAATAGATGCGCTTCTTCTGCATCGGTTTTGAGGTGGCTCATTTCAACTTGCGATTTGGTCCATGACAACCGCAGTTCGCGTTCAAAGATATTCGGATCGTGGTACTTGTCTGCCAACGCCAGCGCTTCTTCACGCGTCTTTGCGACAGCTGTTGTAAATGAGCAGGAGATTGTTTGGTTAGGCTCGATTCTCACTCGTCTGCGCAAGCTAAACACTGGGTCGAGCACTGCTCCCGTCGTGTTAGACAATGGACGGTCTTCCATGATCGCAATCGGATTGCTGGCGGTTCGCCCGCGTCCGAGAAACCGTCCGCGATCAGTTTCGTATTGAACAGCGCCAACCGCATCACTTTCAGCGACGATGACGTGAACGGCCCAGATAGGCTCTTCATCTCTCGACCGAAGGCGTCGATGGGCAAGAATGGCATTTTCAGTAGAAACAAACTCCGTCTCGATAAACAGATTGCTGAAGGCTGGATGCGCAGCGTCTGCCTGCGGGGCGGTCAAAACGATCTCAGAATAACTAGTCAACTCAATCTCGCGAGTACGCGACGAGGTATTTGTCAATGAGATACGCCGAATTTCAGCGTTGTCCTCAGCGCTTACCACGACTTCCATTCGCGTGGTTATGCCGGCATCTACACGGCGGAAGTCTGCCTTGTCTTCGGAAAAGGCAATTCGATAAGCGGTAGCTCTCTTTCTGATCGGCTGGTATCCGGCTGACCAGACTTCGCCGCTGCGAACGTCGCGCAGGTAAACAAATGAGCCCCAATGGTCGCGCGTGACATCCTCACGCCAACGGCTAACAGCGTTTCCGTTGCACCGTGAGTAACCAGCGCCGGCAGTTGTGATCATCACACTGTACGTGCCGTTTGATAGTAAGTGAGTACGAGGTGTCGCCAGGTTTGGAGTGTCGTAAACACGAGCAATCATTCCCTCTGCCGGTTGAAGGACGCGTCCTGTTAACACTTCTTCTGCGCGGGGATGCGCAGCAGGGACACCGATCGGCACGCGCTCTTGAAGTATTAGTTCAGTCGCTTGTACGTTCGGGTCGGAATGAAAACGATTCTCCATGCGAAGCGCCTGAAGAGTATTGAGCAGCGCAATCATGCTCATGCCCTGGTGGTGGGCCATAAAGGTCCGGATGATCACGTTCTTCTGGTCTTGCGGCAACCGTTCGCGGGTGAATTCGATTGATTCGTAAAAACCATAGCGCCCGAGCATGCCTGACTGCTGAAGACGACGAAGGTTCCGCATCGCCTGGTCAGGTTCAAGTTCTGCCGCCAGCAAGGTGGCGTAAGGAGCAACCACCAAGTCTTCTATCAAGCCCCGTTTCAAGCCTAGTCCGGGTACGCCAAACGGACCGTACTGGTAATTGAGTTGGAGATCGCGAACATTGTAAGCGGATTCAGAAATGCCCCAGGGAACGCCTCGCTCACTTCCGTACTCAATCTGACGTCGAATTACGCTCTTGTAAGTTTCGTCCAGGAGTGTGCCGGAATAATTCCGCATTACCAGTAGTGGCATGAGGTATTCAAACATAGTCCCAGTCCATGAGATCAAAGCCCGGCCTCCATCGAACTTGGTCAATGGCCGACCCATGCGGAACCAGTGTTCTTGAGGAACATCTCCTTTTGCAATCGCAACAAAACTGGCCAACCGAGCTTCGCTGGCGAGTAGATCGTAGTAGGAGTCATCAACACGAGAAGCCGAAACGTTGTAGCCGATAGGAAACAGCTTGCGTTCGTTGTCGAACAGGAAAGTGAAATCCATTCCTTCGGCCAATTGTTCACAATCACTTGCCAAACGACTGAGGCGCGAAAGTAGCTCTCCTGCGAATTTTGACGCTTGTTCAAGAGAGCGCGTCAGACGTTCTAGTGTTTCGGGTGAACACCCGGGAGATTCAACCTGCTGCAATACTGCCAATCTAAGCAATACGGTGTCGCACACTTGCGGCACATCAGCCAGCCTTGGTAACTGGTTTAGTGTCTTAAGTATTGGTTCCCACGTGGGGTCACTGCTTCTGGCGCCGAGTTCGTTGTAGAGGAGCGGTAGCAGTCTGCCCCAGGTGCAAAGTGTCTCTGCTTCACGTTGCCAGCCCTTGGCCTGGTGTAACAACGCCCCGATCCACCAACGAAGCTCCTTGAAATTCACTTCGCCATGTTCATATGACAACGCGTTAACGATGTCGTCGATTTCTGAAGCTCGCCGGCAGAGCGAATCGAGAACCACAAACCACGATTGCAAGTCGTTCAGCACTTTGGAGACGAGCAGCCGCCGGCAGGCTTCTATTTCGTCTTGCAGTTGTCTGACAGTGACGACTTCGGTTCGCTGGCGAATGCTGCCCAGATTTCGTGCCTCGATTGCAACAGCGTCGATCGTATCGGCGATTCCGACGAGTATCCGGTCGTCAAATAGTTCCAGATCCGGAAGCTCTATGCAGCCTTGCCTGGTGGCAATCAGGTGTCCTGCAAGATTGCCGCTATCGACTGTGGAGATGTACTGCGGCAAGAGAGGTTCGAGTGTTCGGGTGTCATACCAGTTAAAAAAGTGACCATGAAGCCGGGACAATTTCCTAAGAGTTGCAAAAGTGCACTCGAATCTTTCGACTACCTGGAGCGTTGAGAGATAGCCCAGGTCGCGCGCAGATGTTGTTGCCAGGAACAGAAGCCCAATATTGGTTGGCGAGGTGCGATGCGCAATAACTGGCTCGGGATCTTCCTGAAAGTTATCCGGCGGTAACCAGTTGTCTTCCGTGCCAACAAACGTTTCAAAAAAGCGCCAGGTTCGACGTGCGACTGCTCTCGCAAATTCAACATCATTCGCGTCGAGTAATTTTCGTTTGGGTGATTGTGGTTTGCTCAGTACATAGGCCATCAGCGGTGAGAGGAACCAAAGAATTGCCGGTCCAGCGAGCACTATCAAGGCGCCAGGCTTCACTTGAAGTGTCAAGACTAATGCCAACAACGTCAGGATCTCAGCCGGCAACAAGAACCCGACAGCTGTACCAAGATCCTGTTTTGCAGATCTTTCAGTTTCTGCAGCGGACACCCATTGCAACAATCTCTTTCGTGAGACAAGTCGATACAAGGTTCGGACGATCGCATCGCTCATCAAATACGCCTGATGCGGTAGCACAATGAACGCGAGGGCTACCTGGGCTGTATTAGTTCCCAAGTCTCCCCAGATGGTCCAAAAGTGACTGGACCAATGGACCCCTCGCGGATGGGATAGAAGCCCAGTGGTGGCATGTAGGTAGACTGGGAAGGCGATTGTCAGAAGAACGAGCAGATTCCACCTCAAAGCCGAGCCCGGAAAGATCGTGCACGAGGCCAACATCCAGAGGAAGACTGTGGGTGCAACCAGACTCCTTCTGAGGTTGTCAAAGATCTTCCATCTCGCAATCAAAGGTAAGTGGTTGCGGACGCTTCGCCGGTTCGAATCTGGGATCGTTGGTAGTAGCCAACGGAGTAGTTGCCAATCCCCCCGAGTCCAACGATGCAGACGATTTGCATAAGCGCTATAGGATGACGGGTAGTCGTCCAACAGCTCGATTTCAGTAATGAGGGCGGCCCTCGCAAACAGCGACTCAAACAAGTCGTGGCTCAGCAAGGTGTTTTCAGGTACTCGATTTTCAAGCGTGCTTTGGAACGCATCCACGTCGTAGAGGCCCTTACCGGTGAAACTGCCTTCGCCGAAGAGGTCCTGATAAACGTCAGAAACGGCAGTAGTGTATGGATCGATTCCACTGGCGCCGGAAAAGACGCTTACAAACTTTGAGCGCGAAGCGCTCTCCAACGAAATGCTGACGCGAGGTTGGAGAATTCCGTAGCCATAAGTCACGCGGTTTACAGACGGGTCGATCTTTGCGCGGTTCAGCGGATGAATCGCCGTTCCAATCAGACGGCGAGCAACATCACGCGGCAGTTGAGTATCGGAATCGAGGGTGATTACGTAACGGACAGTTTGGAGGAGACTAGTCTCGGCAGTTTGAACCACAAAACTCGTTCGCGTCGAACCACGTAGTAAGTGATTGAACTCCTCGAGTTTGCCACGCTTGCGTTCCCATCCCATCCATAAGCCTTCACCAGCACACCAGAGACGTTTGCGGTGAAACAAGTGAAAACGATGACTCCCGTGTCGCGTGTTGAGGTTTTCGATACCAGCTTTTGCAATTTCGAGCAGCTTTGCATCGTCTG
>PSRF01000386.1 GCA_003175865.1 Blastocatellia bacterium | reverse complement strand
GCCACATCCAAAGAATGGCAAAAAGAACAACAGGCTCAACATGAACAGAGTGTGTCTAAAACATCGGGATCGCCGGGCAATCAACAGTTGCCTTTCCGTAGTCTGCAGAGATGATCTAATGACACGAAACTCATATTCGGTTTGCATTGGCACACTCCCGGAGAATGCGACTGAAAATGGCAAAGGGTTTTACCCGAAATAGTGTTTCGAACACCAGACCTAGTCGATATACAAGCTCGGTTTTCGCACTCAAGGTTAGACAGCACTCCCGTAGAGGCAAACTGGCAGAAGTTACAGTTCGCCCCAATGATGTTGTTGCTATATGCAAAGTTTATGTTCGAAGAAATCGCGTTCTATGAGCCAATCGTGCCGATTACAAAGGCACAACTCGCATACTTGTTCCGCACGCAAGAAAAACATCTGCGGTATTCGCGGCAAATGGATCCAGCGGAAGACCACCCTTGGCTCGTCGAACTAAAAACAATTTGCGGCATGAGCCTGAACGAATTGTTCTGCTTCGTGAGGTAGAAAACCAAATGCCAACGCTCAGAGCGACCAGCTTTCTCATTATTCTCCTTGTTTTCAGCTCGGTCGCTTTCCCGCAATATCGGACCCCGACGCCCAAGCACCCGAAAATTGGATTGGCTCTGGAAGGGGGAGCCGCTCTCGGCCTTGCCCATATTGGAGTGCTGCAATGGCTCGAAGAACACCGTATCCCCGTCAGTTATATTGCCGGAACGAGCATGGGCGGACTGGTTGGCGGCATTTATGCGACGGGAAATTCTCCTGGTGACATTCGCGACATCGTGGACGCGATTGACTGGAATGAAGTTTTAAGAGGGCAAGTTCCTTACCGTGATCTCTCGTTTCGGCGCAAACAAGATGCGGAGCAGTATCCCAACGGACTTGAATTCGGAATTAAGAACGGCATTAGGTTCCCTGAAGGTTTTAATCCTGGGCACCAGGTGGGCTTGATTCTCGACCGTATCGCTCTCCCCTATTCGGAAATGAATACTTTTGACGATCTTCCAATCCCATTCGCCTGTCTGGCTACGGATTTGGTTTCGGGCAAGGAGTTCGTCTTTCGCCAAGGTTCTTTGGCTCGGGCGCTACGCGCGACGATGTCTTTACCAGGTATCTTCACTCCGATAAGAACTGACAACTCGGTCCTGGTTGACGGTGGTCTGCTGGAAAATCTACCTGTCGATGTTGCGAAAAAGATGGGAGCGGACCTGGTTATCGCAGTTCATTTACAGACCAAGCCCCTAGTGGCCAAAGAACCTCTATCGTCCTTTGGCGTACTGGGCCGATCTGTGTCGGTTGTGGTTGCCGCCAACGAACTCAGAAGCATAGAAAAGGCCGACGTTCTGATTTCGGTACCCCTGCAGGAATACAGTTCGAGCGACTATGAAAAAAATGATGAGATTATCCGGCTAGGATATGAGGCGACTGCCAGCAAGGCGGCCTTACTTTCTGCATTCAGCATAGACGAGGTTAGCTGGCGCAGTTACCTGGCGCAACGCGATGCGCGGCGAAAAAGTATCCCGGTGCCTGAGTTCGTGCAAGTTACTGGCACCACGCCAGCGCTCTCGAAGGACATCGAACAGAAGATGTCGGGGAATTTGGGAAAACCAGTAGATAAAGCCAATCTTGACCGCCAGCTTACCTACTTGACCGGAGTGGGACGCTATTCTCGTGTCGGTTATCGCATGATTGAGAAAAATGGCGAACAAGGTCTGTTGATTGTCGCTGACGAAAAAGAATACGGTCCGCCAATTATTCGACCACTGCTTGTTATTGATGGGTCGCAATACAACAACGTGCAGTTCCTCATTGGTGCCCGCATTACATTTCTCGATGTAGGAGGTTTTGGTTCGGAATGGCGAAATGATGTGACTCTGGGATCCGAGCACAGTGTGAGATCGGAATTTTACCGTCCGTTCGGAGAAACTCTGCGCTGGTTTGTCGCCCCCCGCGCGTATGCACAAAATGTTCAGACAAACTTTTATAAGGGAAATACCCCTATTGCTGAGTACCGCAAACGCCAGGGTGGAGGCGCGTTGGACTTCGGGTATACATTCAGCCGCGGCAGTGAGCTGCGAATCGGCTACGAGGCCGCCCAGGAAAAATTCTCGCCATCTATAGGTTCTGCAACGTTTGGCACTCTCGAGGGGCGGGTTGGAATCACATCGCTGCGCTACGATCGACTGGGCCGCGATGATCCAATCATTCCACGAAGCGGATTGGACGTGCACTTCAGATCGCAGTGGTACGATGCTAATCCTGGCGCCCAATCCGGCTTTCCCTTAGCGGAAACGCAATTATCATTTTTCAAACCCTTGAATAAATCCTCTTCCGTGTTCTCCTCGGCTGCTGGTGGTACTACCTTTACTTACCACCAGACTGGATTCCCGCCATTCTCATTAGGCGGCAGTCAAAATCTGGTCGCCTACGGCATAAACGAATTTCTCACCAACCAGTACTTCCTGTTCAAAGCTGGTTACATCCGTCAACTGCGGGAGCTGCCACCCTTACTGGGCGACAGAATTTATGCCGTCGGAACGTATGAGATTGGCAAAGTCTACGACATGCCCACCGTTTCTTCCCTGCCTACGGATGTTAGCGCTGCGCTCGTCGTGAAGACCTTGTTTGGACCGGTGTTGGTTGGAGGAGCCTACGGTGCGACCGGTCATCAGAAATTCTTCTTCCGAATCGGCCGAGTGTTCTGAAGTTCAGTTGCAGGTGACTGATGATCTTCGGCAAAACGAAGTCATCTGTTTGAAAATTGCGGCCCATGCAGAACTAGTAGTGCAGCATCACCAGGTACCGATGCGCAATACGATCCCAGTACTGAAGCGGAACCCTCGATCAAAATTCGCGCCATTGAGCTGTCCCAACCATGACCGAACATATTCGAGATTGGCTACACGAACCGCCAGCGCAGGGTGGACCGCGAGATCAAGGCCACCTCCAGCGGACATCGAGAACCCGGTGGTCTCGAAGTCTCTTGCGTATTGGTCGTGCACAGAATTGGGCTTCTTCCCGGGTGGCAAATTACTCACGGCCGCTTCCTTATGCTCGGGATCAAGGTACTCTTGCGTGACTTTCTGGCCTCCAAGCCGCAGGTGAGCGTGTGGATTCCAGCGTCCCGCCGTGTGCACAATCCATTGCGGCCCAGTGGTAAAAATGAGCGAGTCCCCGCTCCAATTCCGTGGCATATTTAGCATGGCGCAGGCTCCGACCTGCAACGTCCATTGCCACTATTCTGTCAATCGCATCGCGCCCACGGCACTACCACCCAAGCAGGGGCCACTGCCCCATTGCAGAGTACCCGGCAACTCGGCGGCTAGTTCGAGGACTCTGCGAGACTCGCAGGCGACCGTAGGGACCCAGGGTTAACGTATGAGTGCCAAGCCGACACCTTTGCCATCGCCACTGAAGACGGGTCTTGTAGTCGGGCCTGACAACGAACTTGCCGTCGCGGTTGCGAACATTCTGCCTGACTGGAACATAGAGAGAGCGCCCAATAATGTCGCTGCGCTAGGAATGGTCGAATCACATCCCTTCGACCTCGCTTTGACAGGTGAGAATACGTCAGGAAAGGCTGATGTCGAACTTCTGTGTAAAATTCGGTTGGTGCTACCACACTCGCCTGATCATCCTCACCAATGAGAGCACGCCCGTTGACGTCGTCGACTCTATGCGCGAGCGCGCATTCAGCTATTTTTCGAGGCCCTTCGCGCAGGCTACATTTGCCGAAATGATTCAGCTCACAGCGGAAGGTCCGTGCTGGGATGACGGTATTGAGGTTGTCGCTGCCACACCTGAGTGGATTCAACTCATAGCTGGTTGTGATAAAAAGACGGCTGACCGGCTAGTCCAGCTCTTCCACGAAATTTCGGACTTGCCTGAATCGGAGAGCGACAGTGTCGCCATGGCCTTTCGCGAGATGCTGCTCAACGCTATTGAATACGGTGGACACTTCGACCCCACTCAATACGTTGAAATCTCCTACGCGCGCGCTTGGCACATGTTAATGTGCCGCGTCAAAGATTCTGGCGAAGGATTCTCGCTCGAAGAGATTCATCATACGGCAATTGCCAATCCGCCGGATGATCCGATCCATCATCAAATCTGGCGCGATGCAAAAGGTCTTCGTCCAGGAGGCTTTGGCTTGCTTCTTAGCCGCAGCTTGGTCGATCACCTGATTCATAGTGAAAAGGGGAACGAAGTTATTTTGGTCAAATACCTCGGTGCAGTGAGGCCAGACATTTCCAAGTCGTAGCTGCGAATCGAAGGCGCGGCCTGCAAACCATCAACGGTTCCTTGCAATTCGCCTGAATGGAAATTTCGGCCACCAAACACAAGTGAATCGACGGTCTTAAACCTGCCATTCCTACTTCCCGAAGAGGTTATCTATCGAAGGCAACAGCTTAGCCCTTACTTCCTTTTTGACAATGTAGCCTTGCCCGCCTACGGCCAAGGCTGCTTCTGCCAGCTCATCAGAAATCTCCACGCTAAAGAAAAGTATTTTAGAATTCGGAGCGCTATCGCGAATGCGTCTAGCGGCCTCAATACCATTCATCTTGGGCATAGCAATGTCCATAAGAATGAGATCTGGCTGCAGTTCTGTCGCTCTTTCAATCGCCTCCTGACCATCCGCCGCCTCGCCCACCACGTCGAAACACTGGCGCTCTTGCAGAATGGAAACCACATAGTTCCGCCACGGCGTGAAATCATCCACCAACAGGATCCGGAGAGATGCCATGTGGCCCGTTTATTCGATAGAACCCAATAAAGAATATAGATGCAGTCTGTAGCGGAGGATGGGGCAAAATCTTGCGATCGAGTGAGTATTGTGATTGTACAACAGCGCCGATTTGTCAGAACAGGTTCGGCCAACGGCACCAATCTCTGAATTACGTTTAGGATGACCGGTGATTCAAATTGCCCTGTCAGTCTTACCAGTGGGCCTCCTCTCCTCGCCGAGGTAGTGTTCAGCCAGCATATCTCATCAAGTCTCGTCCATAGCTCGGACTTGCCCGGGGAGCGGCACATGAATCACAAGGCAGCCGTATTTTTGCTCTGCTTGGCAACCGTTCAGGTGTTCTGTCAAAGCTCCTCGCCCAAGTACCAGCCAGGCACGATCACTGCCGTGGCCGTCCATCAGCCTGCTCCAGGAGAACAGCCCAGCGATGCGCCGAAGTACGATCTCTCCATAGTGATTGGCGATACGAATTACCTCGTTCTGTACACTCCGCCGAACGGCGCTAAAACTGTGGAGTACTCCGCTGGGCTGGATTTCCTGTTTCTCGTGGGCAGTGACACGCTAACGATTAATCGGGGTCCGACCGGGACCGCTGAGTTGCCGATACTACACCGCGAGGCGCTGCCTGCCAAAAGTGGCCTGGACTGGTCGAAAGCTCCAAGTCAGTATTACAGTCTTAAACTTGAGAATCTTACAAAGGTCTTGAACCTCAGCGATGATCAGCAAGCCAGAATTAAGCCTATCCTCGAGAATGAAGCGGGCAAACTGCGCACGCTTTGGAACACTACTGTCCTTTCAAATAAAGACAAGCTGAATACCTTGGAAAAGATTGTCCGCTCCTCCGACAAGAAGATGAAGCCGTTGCTATCTGAAGATCAGGTACGGATACTCACGGACCTGCGCAAAAACCAAAAGCAAGAACTTAAGAAGCGGATCGAGGAGCAAACAGCCAGCAAGCAGAACTAAGTCATTCTATCGGTTTTTATCCAGAACACGGGACCGTTTCGGTGCTGCCTGGAATGGACTGACACAGCTCAAAATGTAAAGCGCAAAGACAACACGAACGTAGGATCCGTCCATCCCGCATTGAAGACGTACGTCGTGAAATCTACATTGTTGTGCGAGAATCCCACCGAGACTCCCCGTTGCACATCCAGTTCAGTCTGATAAGCGCGAGTCCGTTGGGATACAAGCCCGGTGTGGAACCAGTCCGCTGGAGAGTATGTCAATTCGTTCCAACTGTAGAAGAAATTGCTGCTGCGGTTTCCAGTATCAAATACATATTCGCCTTCGCTTGATAGCTCGAACTTCTTGTACGTTACGGAGAACCTGAAGCCGGGAGCAATCCCCGTCGCTTTCCCAAAGACTCCACCCAGCATGGGTGTCAATTGCAACGCGACGTCCTGCCCAGTACTGAAGTTGTACCCTACCCATAAGGAGCCCGTTTCCTGGTTTTCATAGTTGTAGCGTGCTTCGGTGTGCAAGTGCTGCCAATCTGCGCTGAAGGTCGGCGATGCGTACGACCGCTCATGCGGCACAACGTACCCCATTGTCGCGAATTCAAACGACCAGCGATCCTCCTCAACATCTTCTGAGGCAGCCCGCCACTCCGCTTGGCCAAAAAGAGGCACACCTAATAGGAAGAAAGCAACGCTAATTGCGAGATGGGCTCCAGCTCTCATCCGCCCAATGCCATTGTGATCGCCACCAGGCCTGTTCCGATTAAAACCATCCAAAAACCGGTGCGCACCGGTCGATGTCCGGCATAACGACCGAACGCGTAGCCCGTGCCATAGAGCATCAAGAGCGCAGTTCCGTTCGAGATCCGCAATGCCAGCCTGGCATCGCCGACGAGAATGAAAGGCATTACGACTGGGAATGTGGACAAGGAAACAAGCAGAAAGACAGCGAGCGCACCAAGCCAATCCTCCCTCGCAAGCGTTGGGCGTTCAGGTGGGTCAGGTAAACCCATGAGCTTCTGTCGGACCGACTCCAATTCTGCATGCGATAAAACGGACGTCACCAAGGGCGGCAAAGCTTCGCCGATGATCTTGTGAGCCTCCTCCGCGGTGCGACTTTTTCGCAGTGCTCTAAGTTTGCCGATGTTTTGTCCACGTGAACTGAAACATGCCATCAGATACATGAACCCGTCGATGATTCCCCAAGCCAAATTGCAGCCGAGCGCGGCGAGGAGCATGGCGTTGACATCTTTGCGGTCGGCCTCGGCGATGCTAAATGAACAGGTGATGGTGAGAACCATAATGAGGCCGAACAAAACTTCTGAAATTCTCTCTATTGGCTGCAGTACGCGACGTGATGATCCAGTCGCGCTTTGCGAGTCGTGCGAAACAATGGCTTGAGGCTCCGATCCCTTGAGGGGCAGCCTGGAAATCTCGGTATTCGCTAGGGTTTTAGTCATCAGGTCGCCTTATCAAGCCCATTGCAAGTTAAGCGCAAGAGTGCCTTTTGGCACTTTCACTCTTAGCACGCATTGAAATTAAAACGAACTGTGACTATTGCCAGTGAGATGGAAGAGTTCGCGGCAAGCGCTTCCCTGAAAGCGGAAAGTGTGCTTCGCGGCGTTCAACTGCTGCTAAACACGTTTTGGAGTACGCAAACGAGCAAAGGATTCCCGACGCAACTGTCAACTGTGACAGCTGTAAGGACGATCAACGCGGTGATAGGAAGGGAGTTGTCGTGTTTCATAACGACTGTCACCACTAGTCGAGTCATCGATTTAGCTTGCCTAGGAGCAAACTATTCGAGCATAGCTCGGAGACGAGTTATGGGTTTGATTTCCTACATTCTGATACTCGCGTTAGCAATTACCTCCGTCAGCCATACCCTTTTCGCAGGTTCCTCCCCGTCCGATAAGAAGCCTCGTGACCCCGTTGTTCGCAAGTACAAGGCTGGCGGCATTCGTGATCTGGAGGCAATTGGGAATCGCAACGTGGGCTGTCGCAAGGGATTTGGCAACTGGTACAGCTTGGAAAGCCAGATTCAAATGGGCAAGGAGTTCTCCGAGGAAATCGAAAAAACTTCCAACCTTATTACCGATCCTGCTGTGACTGAATACGTTAATCGGATTGGGCAAAATCTGGTGCGGAATTCCGACGCTCAAGTTCCGTTCATAATCAAGGTTGTCGACTCCGATGATGTAAATGCCTTCGCGCTCCCAGGAGGATTCTTCTATGTGAATTCGGGGTTGATTCTGCTTGCAGACAACGAAGCTGAACTAGCTGGGGTGATGGCTCACGAAATCGCACACGTCGCAGCGTGTCACGTAGCGCGCGAGAATACGCGCGGCCAGTTGATGAACCTAGCCTCCATTCCTCTTGTCTTCATAGGTGGAGGCGTAGGGTATGCCATTCGCGATGTGGTCGCGATAGCCATACCGATGAATTTTCTACGATTTACCCGTGGCTTCGAAATGGAAGCAGACTTTCTTGGCCTTGAGTACCTCTATAAAGCCGGATACGATCCGCAGGCTTTTACCGCCTTCTTTGAAAGAGTCCAGGCAATGGAGAAAAAGAAGTCCGGGACTCTGGCCAAGGCTTTCGATACTCACCCGCAAACAGGGGACCGGCTAGCGAAATCTCAGCTTGAGATTCAGACGCTGCTTCCTCCAGAGCAACAGTACAAACTGGATACCTCGGAATTTCAGGACGTTAAATCACGACTGCTCCAATTGCAGAACCGGCACAAGATCAAAGAAGACTTCGGACGTCCTACGCTTCGTCGCAACACAATTAAAACTGGGGACGATTCTGACAAAACTGATCGCGATCGGCCTACTCTGAAACATCGCGACGGAACGCAGGTCAAATGATACGGTGGAGACTGCTGTTTATACGATTCGAAAGCAGCCAAAAGTCGTAATCTCACACAAGCGACGGACTAGAGGTGCTACAGGTTCAAGCTGCAACTTTTGCCAGTGTCATGAGTAGAGTCTACCTTTCTATGATCGGTTCTAGTTGGGAACGCGATCGCTTGGTCCTGTCCGGCTCGTACACCGCGGAGGCTGGGAACACACGCTTCGCATCCCAACTGAATAAACATCACGCATGGAGTTTCTAGGTGATTGAAATCAGAGTCACCCAATCAGCATCTAATCAGTTTCTCGCCTCAATAATGCTTGTTCTCCTAGCATTGGTGCTATGCCTACCTTTTCTCGCCGAGGTTGCTCCAAGCGATCACGGTACGAACCTAGCAAGGTCTTCCTCAACCATCGTCATCGATCCTGACGTCATAGATTCCGAGTGGAACCACCATCTGGCCGGGTACATTCTGATAGGCAGTGCCCTTCTTATGCTATTGAGCCTGCGCTTCCCAGGTGTCGCTTTCCTTCGGGCGTCGTGGCCATTTCTTTTTATAGCTGCGGGGTTGTATCTGCTGGCATGGAGTGACAAGGAGATATGGCCACGAGGTTTTCTGA
>PSRF01000351.1 GCA_003175865.1 Blastocatellia bacterium | reverse complement strand
TGCATCATTAAGTAGTGCAAAACAAATTGCTGTAACTCGTCACTAGATCGATTGCTGTTGAGCAAAACTTCCCGGAAACGCATGGGTCCGAAGCCCCTGTAGGTTAAGGCCCACTTTAAAGGAGACGTAACAACAATGGACTTGTTTCCGGGCACTACGTATTGATATTCGACCGGTGTCATCTCCAGCTGGTTATTAATCACCTCTAACGGTGTTCTCAACTCGGCTGGCAACTGATACGTTTTTGAACGGCTGATCTTCTGATAGAGTTCTTTTAAATCTTTAAACGGCTTTTCGGCCGTTGAAGAAACTTCATACGAATGGGCTTCGACATAATTACCCAATACAGTGCGCGGACGAAAGAGGGGCGCAAGCGTGGACAAATACTCCTTCATTTGGCTGCGCAAAAGGTCTGAGACGGCACGCGTCGATTTTCTCAAAACGAGGAGACGCTGAGTGCTGTAATCTTCTGGCATTTAAGGTTGCACTCCTGATACTAGGATGAAAGGAAGCCAGCAAGGCGAAGTCAAGATGTCAGACTGTTAAGTGGCAGAAGCCTACAAGGCAAAACCGCAGCTTGTCAATAAATTAAGTGGGCCGCCTAACACTTAGAGGGGATCCTCTTGATCACTTTTCTGGCTATTAGATCACGAGGTTTAGCACAATGCGACAGACCTTCCTCGATAACATTCCGATTCGAATTGGGAACACTGATGAATTTGCCTGCGTGGCGCGGACATTGAGGAACTGCTCTTACAACGAGCAGACCATCTGTGGCACTTTCAATCTGGCTAACATGTCCGAGATAGGCCAGATCAATGAATCCCAACTAGAAGCGGCTCAAGTGTCTGACGAGCTTCGCTTATTGCTTCGTTTGTTTCTAGTGCCTGCTCTTGTCCCTCGAACCGAAGTTGAGCGCGTGTTTGACAAAAATACGGTCGACGCTTTCGTTTCGCTGGGACTCCTCGGCTCCGGCGAATTTGGAACCGACGACTTTTACGCTCGTGCTTTTCTTTATCCGGTCATGAACTTCCTGATTGCTTCAGATCGACATAGCCTGCCCGACGAAAGTACGTTTGAAGCTCCATCAGACATAGTTTTCCCCGCCATCTTTCGCGGTACGCTACAGTTCTTGAAACTCTTACCAACTAACTGGAAAGGAGCGGCCCTCGACCTTTGCTCAGGTACTGGCATTGGGGCGCTTCTCTTATCACGGTCAGGTCGCCACGCCATATCCTCGGACATCACGCAACGCGCCACAGAGTTTGCTCGTTTCAATTGTGCGTTAAATCAGGTCTCAACGATCGATGTGGTTTGCGGAGATCTTTACCAGGCTGTCGAGAATCAAAAATTCGGATGTATTGTCGCGCATCCACCGTACGTTCCGTCTATTGATGCAAAAGCTATCTGGCGTGATGGCGGTACCATCGGCGATTCGCTAGTCAAACGAATTATTCAATCACTGCCAAAGTATTTGGACCCAGATGGTTTCTTCTTTTGTATCTGTTTGGGTATTGATACTGAGAAGATGAGCTTTGAGGAACGTGTCCGATTTTGGTTAGGCGAAGAGAGCACTGATTTCGATATTATTTTCGCGTATCAGGAAATAAGAGATCCACAACAAGTTCTTGAGAACCTGATACAGCGGTATTCAGACGTAGATGAAGAAAAACTCGAGACGATTCGTTCAGAGTATGAGCACGCAGGAATTATTAAGATGCCCCTTGGAGCACTTTATCTAAGACGCAGGTCCCGGCGTGGTGAACCGTTGACCGTTCGGAAACAATTAGGTGAAAACACCGAGGGAGTAGATTTCGAACGGGCATTCCTGCTCCACGACCAAACTTTACAACCCAATTTCCTTCAAGACCTCAGGAAAGGAACACCCACTCTGGCGCCTCGACTCGAGGTCAAAGTTACACATGTCGTTCATGACGGTTCACTTGTTCCAGCGGACTTTCTGTTTGACGTCGACAAACCATTCCCAGCGCGAGCGAGGTTTGAGTCATGGATGGTGCCACTGTTGACTCGACTGGACGGCAAAACTACTCTGGCAGAAATTTATGGTGAGGCAGCAGCAAAGGGCGGAATTCCAGAACAGTTCAACCTCGAAGATTTTGTTTTGCTTGTGACTCGCACCATCGAACTGGGTTTTACAGAATTGAATTAACAGGCTAATGGAGAAACGTTAAATGAGAGATCCTGAGAGACCAACTGAGCTTGCGGAACACCTTCTCAGCTTAGCGTGGAGTCAAGCAAGAGAAGTAACGGACTTCGAACATGTCGGCAGAGTATTAGGCAATATATGCCTCGGCTTAATTAATATTTCAGTAGGTCTTCGTGCAACCTACATTGAAGTGGAGCAACTGGAATATACAATTAATACACTGAGGCAGAGGATCGAGAAGCTGGAAACCGCAGCCAGGTTTCAGAGTGTAGGTCCAAAATAGGAAATCAGCCCAACAACAAACCCAAATTAGCCAATTCCGCTAACCTTTTTTCCAACTCCTGCGGCAAATCTCGAAGAAACTCATTCTTCCGAGCTTCGTCGTAAGTTTGGTTCGACTTGATTATTTGCGTCATTTCACTAATGAGAGCCGTCCGGTCGCGTGTGCCATCCAGAAGCCTGGGCAATTCGCACGCAAGTGAGCCTTCGAGTCGCAATGTGTTGTGAAAAAGCGTAGTGACGATGTTGGCTTGCTGAAGCTGATATCTGGCGATCGGACTTGCAAGTGGAAAGGAACTGGGGATTGCGGCAAAGACCCCTTCTTGAACACGAAGTTCAATCAGGTCGACACTGTAGGTTGCTGTTAAGATACTCGCCAACATGTTAGACAGTTGTTCATCCGGCGATCCCAGATTCGCAAGATCCACAGCATTGGTCATCAGGTCTTGAAAACTGACAGTCTGCGGATAAATCTTGTTCAGGAAAACCAACGCAGCCTTAGCGAGTGGATTGTCGGTAACGGCCGCTGCTCCTTTTGTCGATCGGAACTCCTCAGGTTTGTCTGACCTGACGTCCGGTTGAGCTGAAACAGACTCGGCTCTCGACCTGATAAATAAATTCTTTACCCGATCAGTGATGGGGTGTCGGGCGAGTGCCACTTCACGATGACAAAGTAGACTTTGACGAAAGCTTCTTCCTTTCAACAAATCGAGGTACTGCTCTTTGGCCAATGGATCCTGCTCGTTTAACTGCTTTACTTGTGCGACTACTTCATCCGTAAGATCGTTGGGAACGCTGCCCTCAAAGTAATCGGCTTCAGATAGGAACTGAAGATTGTGCTGACTAGCATGCTTCGCAAACTCGTGGAAATAAAACGGGTCGTTAATCTCTGACATTTCATCGTGATAGATCGACCCAACAGATCTGTCAGCAAGTCTCGTTGCTGTTTCTGACAGAAACCTGGCGTAGGAATTTTTTTCCTTCTGGGCTTCCGCGATCCATTTGATAACACCTCTTCCCTGCTCGACCCTTTCAGTAATGTCAGTAACGTCTCTCGTATGAAAAAGCATGATGTCGCGTACGATCTCACGTAAACGACATCCGGGATATGCGTTGAAGGAGATGTACGCCACGCCATGATCGTTCAGGTGTGAGCGACAAATCGCGAGCATGCGATCCCGAACTACTTGTGGCACCCAGGAAAAAATTCCATGTGCAATGATGTAATCAAACTTACCTAGCTCCTCAGAAACTGCCATCACATCAAGTTGGTGAAGAGAGACATTCTTTAGTCCGAGCGCTTGAATGAATTGTTGTCCTTGAGCAATGGCTGCTGCCGCTAAATCAATTCCGATGAACGTACTACCAGGAAGACCAAAGGCCATCGGAACAATGTTACCGCCTGCTCCACATCCAAGTTCGAGAACCCGGCACGCGTTTATCGGAGCAGGATTCATTCCCAGCAGCGTCGCAATCGTCGCCAGACGATCCGGGTGTGTCTGCGCGTAGGCGTAAGAAGGGTATTCAACCTCATCGTAGGATGTTTGCGTTGGTGCGCTCATGCAAAATTACCGGTGTGTTAGTGGAGCCGATTCAGAGAAATCATTTCAAGAGTCTTAGTAGAGCTCGTTCAGAGCGATGTAGTTTCGTGCCGCGGTATGAAATGAATGCTTCTGATCCGGGAAAAAAGTGCTTAATAGTTCTGCCTTTTTGAAAATTCTCAATGACTTCCGGACAAATGTATGAACTGCGACAGACCGCCGGAGTATTGCCCAGCGTCAACGATGTCTCTTTGATGGCATCGGCAATCTTTCGTTTGCGGGAGACGGCGTCATCACTTTCGTCGGTTCCTATCCGAGCCAACGCACAAGCGCACACCATTGTTCCGGCCCACGTGCGAAAGTCTTTAGCACTAAATCGCTCACCCATCGCCTCTTTAATGTACTCATTGATGTGCCGGCGTTTGACGTCAACAAATTGTCCATCTTCTGACCTGAACTTAAACACTTCCGAGTTACGACACTTCAACAATTCCTTCAGTACCCTGGCGACGTGACGATCACTGAATTCACGTGTCTGAAGAACACCTGATTTCCCTCGAAAGTCAAAGCGCACCAGGTTTCCCCTCACAACGACATGCCGGGGTTTGAGCGTCGCAATCCCGTAGCTTCCATTCTCGCTGGCATAAACCTCACTTCCTGGTCGGAAGAAGCAAGTGGATAGGACTCGAACAATACAAGCCAGAATCCTTTCGCGGCCAAGATCCGGCTGCCGCAGGTGACGTGCAACCGTAATTCGCATCTGAGGCAAAACTTCGATGAAGTGAATGAGACGCCGGTACTTGACCTGAGCGCGCAACTTTGTGTGGTTCTCGTGATACAGATATTGCCACCGACCTGCGGTATCAACTCCAACCGCCTGCACCTTAGCCGCTGGCGAGGAACTAATAGCAACGTTAATCCAGGCCGGCGGTATCCTTAAATGCCGAATCCTTTGGAGATCTTCGCTGACTACTCTTCCGCCGTCGGCGCAACGATACCGGAAACCACGTTGCGGTGTTCCGATACGAATAATCCCAGTGGATTGAAGTCGCTCAACTCCCGTCATGAGGATTTGTCTTGTATTACAAGGAGGCGCTGCGGTCAATTAAATTCCCAACATGGAATCACCCTGACCATGGCCACAGCCAGATGACAAATGGGGCAATGTCAACACTGACCAATTTCTTGGATCTGAAAACCCTGGCGAATTCACAATCCGGTCATTTATCGCGGAATGTATCTTGCCGTGACCTCAAGTGGCGCTCTCGAACGGCGCAAATTTGGGGAATTATCCGCGAAGTTAAACCAGAAAAGGGTAAAGATGATCGCCGTCAGTCAACTCAAGTTCAAAAATGGAATTCGTCTTCGACCAATAGCATTGCCCGTCGAACACGGCGGTTGGGGTCTTTTGCTCGAGCCATTAATGCTTGGTCTGCTTGTGGCACCTTCGCTCGCCGGCCTGTTTCTGTCTCTTTCAGCCCTGGCGGCGTTCCTGACAAGACATCCATTGAAGTTAGCTGCAACGGATCGCAGTCGTAACAGACAAAGCGCACGAACTGTGATTGCAGAGCGATTTGCTCTTCTCTATTTGTGCCTTGGGTCACTTTTCTTTGTCGCGGCGGTTGTAAACGCGCGGGGTGAGTTTTGGCTGCCATTGGTTTTGGCCGCGCCGATGATGATGCTTCAACTAATCTTTGACTCAAGAGGTCGCAGCCGTGCTCTTGTCGCAGAACTCAGCGGATCGATTGCGATCGCTGCGTTCGCAAGTGCGATTGCGATCAGCGGTGGTTGGCAACGGAATGCAGCGTTTGTTCTCTGGATAATAATGGCTGCGCGGAGTGTTCCGACAATCCTCTACCTCAGAGCCAGGCTCCGCCAACTTCATCACAAACCCGCATCACCCATGGTGGCGATCCTCGCCCACGTCATCGCACTCGCCATCACGATCGTCCTCGCACAGTCAAAAATGGCTCCGTGGTTAGCGGTTGCTGCAGTCACACTTCTTTTGTTACGAGCTCTGAATGGAGTAAGAAAGACAGAGAAGCGTGTAACCGCAAAGATGTTGGGAATACGCGAATTCATCTACGGAGCAGTATTGGTGTTTGCAGTTGTAGTCGGTTTCAGACTGAGTTTCTGACAGCTTGCTGAGTTCTCGCATTTTGGGTTTCCACTAAAAACTTAATGGGCCGGCAAATTTGCACCGGCCCACTCTGAGACATGATAGCTGGCCTAGTCCTCCCGTGGGATTGCCATCACGCCTCAGGATCTTCTCTTTGGGGGAAATGCGAGTTGACAGGATACAACATTGAGACAGTTGATGGGGGAATTTATGGGCCAACGTAAAGTTTTGTGCTTTGTGCTTTGTACTTTGATTGCTTAGCGCTAAATCCAAGACGCCAAAATCCATTCCGAGTAACAAAGTACGAAGTACAAAGTACTAAGAACGTCTTTACAAACATTTTATGAACTCTTTACGCCATCTTTATTTTCAAAGTCGTAATCTCTAATCGTTGACAATGTAAGCGCCGAAGCTGTTCACCGATGACAAGTGTCTCGAGAGGAACAGCACGGGGGAACCAGCGTCTCACCTGGTGAGACACGGGGCGTATCGCGAGAATTCGCGAAGGACACTTCCTGGTCCGAGCCCGTCAGCTAACTCCGCAGGCTAAGGGAAGAACACGATAGCGGCATTAAACCAAGGGGCGCAAAGCGTGTGCTTTGCGCCCTGTTGTTTTTATGCGCAACAAGAGTAAGTCAATGGTTAGCAATTCAGTTCTAACTGAACACCATTCAGCTACGGGTTCGTTGATCGATGAATTCAAGAATCGTGGCTGGAATTGGAAAACTTGTGGTGGTGCTTTCGGATTGGGCGGCGGAATTATTGCGCCGTTATTCGGGGCAGTGCTCACAGCGATTGCCTGGCTCACTGGCCCACAATGGCATGGCTTGCCGCTCCAGCGCGTCGGTGCAGTACTCCTTTTTCTAACCGTTCCCCTTCTCCTTTTCGGCGCACATTGCATGGATCTTTCTGACGGCGATCTGCGGCGACGGAAAACAAACAATACAGATGAGTCGCGATGAGAAGGGGAAAAAATGACTTGGGCACAAATCAAACGCGCGGTTGAAGAAGCAGGAGTGACTGATGACGAGGAGATCACCCTTATTCAATGTGAAAACGGGGATGGAGATCACACGTTCCACAAGGTTCACCTGGGAAGGAGACTGAAACTCTCAGAGAACATTTCTCCTGACAAAGCTCGAAGAGAAGCTGAGGGGTGCGGGATCTAAACCGTCAGCTCGATTCGAAGTAACAGTTCAGGAACAGAAAGCAATATCAGGAGAAAGAGCAAATGCCAAGAAGGAATGTTTTCCTCACGAAGCTAATCGGAACTTTCGCTGTAATCATCTGCGGGATGTTAACGACGGCGCACGCTCAGCAGACTGTATGGAATGTGCCAACTACTGACGTGCTCGACAAAGGCAAGGTGTATTTCGAGTTGGACATTACCGCGAAGCCAAACGATTCAGATGCCGTCAAAAAGTTTTCCTCGTTTGTGCCTCGTCTGGTCGTTGGTACCGGTCACAACATCGAGGTTGGACTCAACGTCATCGGTAACGTCCAACCCGGACCTGACGCAACCACGCTCGTCGGTGCATTTAAGTGGAGAGTCTACAACGGCGGCGACAACGGGTGGGCGATGGTTGTTGGTGATCACGTCTTCATACCAGTCCATAACCGCGGCTACGACATCGGCAATTACACATACCTTATGGTCCAAAAGACATTCAAGACAAAGACTCGAATTGGTTTTGGCAGTGGAGTCTTTACAAGAGATGTTGTCGCAGCGAATGCGGTGCGTGGCGTGGGACAGTTCACGTTTGAACAACCAGTCACTAAGAAGTTCTCCGTGGCGTCCGATTGGTATACGGGCAAACACTCTAATGGCTACTGGACTTCTGGCGGGATCTATAAATTAACGAAGAAACTGACTGGTTACGCAGGCTACTCAGTCGGGAATGCTAACGCGAGTCACGGAAACCACTTTTTCTATTTCGAACTTGGATACAACTTCAATTAGAGCAGGGGTTAAGTGGCTGCGAA